>JBCFBH010000048.1:0-14342 GCA_038562595.1 Anaerolineaceae bacterium | reverse complement strand
AGGGTCGGCGCGTAGCCTGGCGCTCCAAGGCGAGCATCCTGTCGGAGGCGCGCGCGATGAAAGACAGACCGGATTTTAAGGGAATCATCCACGACCTTTCCGGCCCGACCGCGAATATGTACGGCTTTGAGTGCCGTGTGAAAGCCCACCGCGGCGCCTGCCAGGACAAAAGCTGCATCTATCCGGAGGTATGCCCGCTGCTCGGTCTGACGCACGCCCCGCATACCGGCCTGCTGAAGGCAGTGCGCCAGGTGGAAGGTGTGCGGAAAGTGTTCGTCGGCTCCGGGATTAGGTACGACCTGGTGATGGCGGACGAAGAACATGGCGCCAGCTACATGGAAGAATTGGTTGGGTACCACGTATCCGGACAATTAAAATTAGCCCCGGAGCATTCGCAGCCTTCTGTGCTTCAATACATGCGCAAACCCGGCACTGAAAGCCTGCTGGCATTCAAGCAGCGTTTTGAGGCCATCAGCCAGCGCGTGGGCAAAGAACAATACCTGACCTACTACCTCATCGCCGCGCACCCCGGCTGCACCGATGGCGACATGGTCGCTTTGCGCCGGTTCGCGACTGAAAATTTGGGCATTCTGCCGGAGCAGGTGCAAATCTTCACCCCGACCCCCTCCACGTATTCCAGTGTGATGTATTACACCGAGAAAGACCCGTTTACTGGAGCGCCTTTGTTTGTGGAGAAAAACCAGACCGGAAAAATGCGCCAGAAAGCTGCCATCACCGGCTGGGGCAACAAGGGCAGAGCTGAGGAGGAAACTGACAGACCTGCGCCCCGCAGAAGCGCGCGTTCTGAGGGCGAGCATGTGGAAAGGCAAAGACCGGTGGAAAGCGGGCGGGAAACCCAGCGAGCTCCTTTTATCCGGGAAGAACCCCCCATGAGCAGCCGGGAAGACGCGCCGGTTGTGCGCGTGGTGCGCGATGATTTTGGCAGCTTCTTGCATAACCAGGCCCCGGAAGGCTGGGTGGAACGCAGAAGCGAGCGAACTGATTCTGAGCGCGCGGAGAAGCGCCCAGGCTATTCACATTCCAACAGACCACCCCGCGAGGGCGGCGAGAGACCATCCCGCGAACGCAAAGATTGGAAACCGCGCGAAGGCGCTTCCGACAGCAGACCGCCGCGTGAGGGCGGCGAGAGACCCTCTCGCGAGCGCAAGGATTGGAAGCCGCGCGAAGGTTCCTCTGACAGCAGACCGCCGCGCGCAGATGGAGACCGACCATCCCGCGAGCGTAAAGACTGGAAGCCGCGCGAAAGCGCTTCCGACAGCAGACCGCCGCGCGAAGGCGGGGACAAACCCTACCGGGAACGCAAGGATTGGAAACCGCGCGAAGGCAGTTCTGATGCAAATCGACCGCCGCGCGCAGATGGAGACCGACCATCCCGCGAGCGTAAGGATTGGAAACCGCGCGAAGGTTCCTCTGACGGCAGACCACCCCGTGAGGGCGGCGAGAGACCATTCCGCGAACGCAAGGATTGGAAACCGCGCGAGGGAGCTTCCGACAGCAGAGCGCCGCGCGAAGGCGGCGAGAGACCATTCCGCGAGCGTAAGGATTGGAAGCCGCGCGAAGGCGCTTCCGACAGCAGACCAGCGCGCGAGGGTGGGGATAGACCCTACCGCGAACGCAAGGATTGGAAGCCGCAGCAAAGCGGGGACGGCTCCAAATCTGACCGCGGCGGCAAACCCGACACCCGTGGAAAAACCGGGCAGAATTACCACCCCAGCCACGAACACAAAGACAACCGCCCTGCACGGAAAGACAAGCCGAGTGGCGGGCACGGTAATTCTTCCTCTGGTGAGCACGTGTGAAAACTGAGCTCGCGCTGAATTTGCAGCTGATTCTTGGCACCGCGCTGTTAATCCTGCTGGGAATCATTTCATTTGTGTTAATCAACCGTGTTCGCCAGCGGCGTATGCAGTTTAGCAGCAGCGAGAGCTCTCAGCCAGCATTCCCTTATCCCTACAGGCGGGCGGCGGAAGCGGGCCTTGGGCTCTCCACGCAGATGCAGGCAGAAGCGGACGCGCTCATCGCATCGGCGTACGCGCAGTGGCTGGAAAACTTTTTGCTGCCCGATGCTGAGCCGGGGCGCGCTTTTGTACGCACCGGCGTCGCCAAGCACTGGCTGCGCTACCAACTGACCGCCACAAGCATGGCTCAGGCGGTGGGCATGCTGGCCTGCGCCCTGCAAGCCGGCGCAGACCCCCTGGCTCAGAACCGTTTTGACGCTCTGCTCGCGTTTTGCCTCAGCAAGCCTTCAGGGAAAACTCCGGACCTGATGAGCTGGCAGGCGATGCCGGATGTGGTTCCCGGCGCGCGCCTGGACGCCGACCCACGCGCGGAAGCCTGGTTGGGCTTCGCGCTCTTATGCGGAGCCGCCCAATGGACGCGCTCCTTCCGCTTCGATTACACCCAACTGGCAAAGTTCAGATTGGACGCGCTGCTGGCGTGGATGCGCAGCGAAGACAGCGGCAAGCCGCAATCCAGGCTTATCAGCCCTGCTTTTGCCCGTTTATTCCAGCGCGTCAACGGCAGCGCGGACTGGTTGAAGGCTGCACGGCTGGAAAGTTCCCACGCGGGAGCGCAAAGCGGGCCGATATCCGCTGGGGACGCGCAAACTGCCCCCGTGGATGAGGAATCCCAACAGGCGCTGCTGGCATTCGCGTGCGGGGTGCTCGCTGATGCTCAGAACCGTGAGGATTCGGCGGATTGTTTTGCCTCAGGCGCCGAGTTGATTGGCATGTTGGCCCAACTGAGCGAAAAACTGGACGCGGAAGGAAGCCCGTCAGGGGGATTCAGCCCACTGAGCATCCTGGCGTGCCAGGCAGCGGCCGCCTCAGCAAGCGGCGATGCCAAACTTTACCAGGAGTATTGGGATGTGCTCAGCCGGACCGAGGCGCGCTTTGGCGACGGGCTTGGCGCGACTTTGCGCTTGATTGCTTTGATGACGCTGAACAGAAACGTCTGGTTTGCGGAAGCATTCCGCGAGGCATCAGCTTTCTCCTCCTGATTTCCCGATTTTCTTCTTTAGCAAGGCTTTGCGGAATACCCATATCTGCTGGCCAGACCCGCAGCTGGAAAAACTCTCCAGATGTCTGTGAATCGGTGAATACCTGCAGGCGCGGCTCCCTTCGAGCGCTGCTTACCGGAGTTCCGCGGGGAACGTAGCAGGGCGGGCTGGCCAGGTGGCGCGAGCTTCCTATGGGCACTGGATGAGACCTTTTGCCCACAGGCAGCCGCCGCAGGTGGGGCGCGGACTATCCCAGCAGTCCGTAAGGTTTTCCTTGACCATATAGCACGAAGTCGTGCAGATTGTGCACGGCGGAAAATCAAACGCGGTGAGCCGCTGGCGCAAGTCGCGGTAAGCTGCCTGGTTCCAAAGCCCGGTAAGTGTCTGGTCATTGATATTGCCAACAGACCAGGCATGGGTTGTGCGGATGATTTCTTCAATGTAACTGGTATGCGTATGCATCAGCGGCAGACAGGGGCTTGCTTCCCCGTCCCAGCGGATAGAGATGCTGCCTTTTCGGACGAAGGGGCAGGTGTCATCGCCCAGATTCAGCGGCTTCCCGGAAACCGCGATTTTGCCTGAACCATTCAGGATTTCAGCAAGAATTGCGCTGGTTTCCCGCGAAAAATCCATCCGCGGAAGGTCTATCGTGTTGTTATACGTGTTGGAGGGGGTGCCGGCATAAAACAGCGAATCGCGATAAAGCACTTCATCCCTTAGCGCCGGCGTGTGGGGAAGGACATTGCTGATGGAAAAGTAATCAGCACCAAGTTTCCTTCCCAGCGCGATGACGTTGGGTAAATCCGCAATGTTCCGCTTCATCGCGACAAAGGCGACCCCTAACGCTGGTGAGACAAGCTCCCGTCTGATGCGCTTTCTCATCAAGCCCAGGACGTTTTCAAGCACCAGCGGGAGCGCGTCGCCCAGACGAACATCAGCATAACTCTCTGGCGAAGCGCCGTCGATCGAAACCCATATCCGGTCCACTCCCAAATTGACTATCCATTCAGCGGTCTGCTCATCCAGCAGGAGACCGTTGGTGATTAACTCCACCTCTGCGCCCAGCTGTTTTACGGTGGAAACCATGGACTGAATTTGTGGATGAAACAGCGGCTCGCCACCCCCCCCCGAAAAAGACCTTGGGGACCGGGGTGATAGCGCGCAGCCCTTCGGCAACGCGCTTGAACGTTTGGTCTGACATGAAACCCAATGGTACATCCCAGACGTTTCGCATACAGGTGGAACAGGTCAGGTTGCAGGCATTTGTGGGTTCGAGGTAGACCTGATTGAGATGGTTCATCGAACGGGAAATGGTCATATCGCTGGTTGAAGATTCAAGCCGGGCAAGGTTCCCCGGATTGAGTCCGAGCGATTTGGTCAGATCCTCAGGCGATTATCCTTCCGTCTTCGTCAATCTTTATTACTGAGGGCATAGGTGAACCTTTGCTTACCTATGAAGGCGATGAAACCCGATAGCGGACCAGCAGCTTTACGAGCAATATTTCACAGCAGGTTTGAATGCCTGTGTGGAACCTCGGAGAATCGCTGAACATCCCTTTCCCTGTCTGATATGTATTACTCGACAATTTCGATAGTAGGCTCGATGATGATTTCTGATTTTACTGAGTTGGCTACCAGACTGTACTTTTGAGCTGATTTTATTGCGCGTTCAGTGCGGGATAAAACCAGTTCGCGTGCTTCGCCACCCGCGGATATCTTGATATGAGGCCAATACCTCAGCTGGGTAAAAATCTCGGTGCGGTCAAGTTCGATTCGCTTGGTGCCTTCCGCCCGGCACTCGTACGAAATCAGTTTGAGCTTAAAACGCTCCACCGCCCAGATGAACATCAGCATCACGCAGGTGTTGGCAGCGGCGACAAAGGCGTCTTCCGGCGTGAGCACGCCCAGGTGCCCTTGCGCGTCCGGCGGCGCGGAGAAGTCCATTTCCGGACCGTTTCCAAGCGCCACGCGCCCCCAATGTTCACCTTTCCAGGTGACGTTCGTGGTGTAGACCGCGGTTTTAGCCATTTTGTCCTCTTCCAGCGCTCCAGAAGGCTATATAAGCCTCGTCAAGCACGGCGCGTACCGCGGTTTCCTGCTGCGGGGCGATGGGATTGTAGAGCCGAACAGCGCTCATGAGCTCGTCCAGAGTCGCTTCGGAAGGGCTTTTTTGGTTGTCCGCAAGTTCTTGAAAAATGAGCGGCAGCGCCACAAAGCTCATCTCCTGGCCGTCCACCACGACTTTCTGGATGGGGATGCCCGAACCACAGGAGCAAGTGGCCTGGCTGGGTATCTCGGTATCTACGTCAGCGCCTTCGGAGGAAATAAACTGACCCTGTCGGCGGCTCCACTGCTTTCCCAGCAGCGCGTCCACCGTTTCCGCGGCTTTCAAGGCGACTTCATTTACCAGCGCGCGGCCGTTTTGGTCCAGTCGGCGGCAGCCCATCGGGGCTGGCAGTCCTTGCTCAATCGTAAAATCCGTAATGACAATCCCCGCGGCAGGTGTGTTGGAGTACTTTTCTGTTGCCCGGTACGCGCAGCGCTTGTCACAGCCGTCAATCGCGATGGTAGGGTAAAATTTCGCGAAGGCGCGGTCGCCTTCGCCGCCAGCCAAAAAGAGCGGCAGGCAAATCGTGACTGTTTCTCCCGGGCGGAGCTCTTCCAGCACTTTCAGGGCGGCTAAGCGGGAAACAGTGCCTTCAGGCAGTTCCTCCCCGGAACAGGAGATAATGCCAACTTTCTTCTGCGTTAGCTCAGGCATTTCCGTCCGCCTTTCCGCTCAATTCGTCCACAACCTGGTCGATTTGCTCCGCCAACTTACGCGCCAACGCCAGACCAGCATCATTCAGTTCCGCGATGCCCTTGGGTTTGAGGTTGCGGTTGGCGCGATAGACTTCCATGGAATTAAAAGAACGGCTGACCTTCCCACCTGATTCTTCCACCATTTTCGTGGCGCAAATCAGCGCGCATCCGTCGAGGCTGATGACCTCCGCGTCGGTAAGAGCGTCTTGCGCATTTTCATCGCCCAACACAAGCAAGGAAAGCGGAATGATGCGGGTATCCTCCGGTCGGTCGTCTTCCGCGACCTGGTACGCGGCTTCGCGGGTGATCGTGCCGTAAGATTTTCCAACGCCGCTGCAAGGCACGATAACCACTTTTTTAGTCAGCATCTTTTTCCAGCTCTTTCGACGCATCCTGTTGAATTTTCTCGAAGTATGTTTCGGGAATCATCAGGTTTTGTTGGACGGATTCCCAGTTCTTCGGGCTAAGCTCACAGACCCAACCTTCTTCATACGGCTGGCTGTTCACTATTTCCGGAGCGTTAATCATGTCCGGATTAATGGCAGTGATATCGCCCTCAACCGGGCTGTGAAGGTCGGCGCTTAATTTTATGGTCTCGATGGTGAAAAGGATGTCTCCTGGCGATAGCTGCGTGCCTACCGGCAGCGTATCCACGAAAGCGATATCGCCGCTGTGCTGTTGCAAATAATCCGAGAGACCAACGCGCAAAGTTCCACCGCGAGCCCGCAACCACAGACCTTCCGCTGTGTAAAAGCGGTCCGTACGAACCTTGAACGTGAATTTGTCCAGCGTGAACTCTAAAATTTCCGACATGACACCTGCCTTATGCTTTTTTGCTGTGTGGGAATTTGTGCTGCAAAAGAAACCGCTCCGTTTTCCAGGGTAAATTGGCTGACCCGCCCGGCTACGCTGCTTTCAGCCAGGCAGCCACTTCCTCATCAGAAGGAATGCGGCCGGCGGAGACGACTTTGCCATTGACCACCAGTCCGGGGGTCGCCAGAATGTGGTAAGACAGGATGTCCTCCCGATTGGTGACGTGCTCAAATTCGGCGTCAATCCCATTGGCTTCCGCAACGCGGCGGGTGATTGCCTCTAAGTTTTGGCAATTGCGGCATCCTGGTCCAAGAATTTTAATGTTCAGCATTTTTCTCCTTAATTGATCATTATTCGGCTGTTTGGTTATTTAGTGTAGAACACTTCGGACACGGGCAGTGGATAGCGTCCGACATATCTGGCTCTTTGGGTACCCCGGTTATGGCTTGCGCAAGGTCCAAAACCTCGAAAACTGCCGCATTAGTCACAGCGTAGTAGATATTCCAGCCCTCGCGGGTGATATCCACCAGCCCTGCCGCGCGCAGCACAGCCAGTTGCTGGGAAATATACGCCTGGCGCAACCCCAGGTGTGCTTCGATGTGACACACGCATTGCGGCCCTTCCCTCAGTAAACAGAGGATAGCCAGGCGCGTGGGATGCGCAAGCGCTTTCAGCAGCTCCGATTGTATCTTGAAATCGTTAAGGGCTGAAGCTTCATTTTCAATCGTATTCATAATAACGAATGTAATTGTAACCCTTTCGAGGTTTCTGACAAGGGCTGGCTGTTGTGACTTTTGATAAGGTAACATAAGTTTCGCACATTTAAAAAGGACATAGTCCTGAACACTTGGTAAGATGAAGTTGACAAACCAAACCAACCAAGGAGAACAGAACTATGTCGAATGAAATTGTATAACTAAATGACTTTTCCATCCAAATGCTTGCGCCTGCCCTCAGCAGGTAATCCCACCTGGCAGATGAAAAAAGGACCCCACCAACGTGAGGTCCCGTTATCTGCCTGGATGAATACCAGGAGCTAAGTACCTTAGGAGGCTGGATTCGCGACGATCACTTTGGCTTTTCGTTGTTTCTGGTAGACATCAAACGCTACCGCGATGAGAAGCACGCTGCCCTTTACTACAGTCTGGAAAAAATCTGGAAAGCTGGCAAGCTGCATGGCGTTATTCAACACGCCGATGATCAGGATGCCGACCATAAGCCCGAAAACGGTTCCTTCACCGCCTTTGAAGCTAACCCCGCCCAACAGCGCGGCTGTAAGGCAGTCAAACTCAAGCCCCTGCCCCGTAATGGTCTGACCCGCAAAGACCCGCGCTGCCAAGAGCGCAGGGCTGGCATTGGGATGAAAATTATCCGCGTACCGGGGCGTTAATCCTGGGAAATACAAAACCATTTGCCGGTATCAAGGAGTCTGCAAAGGGAAATTGTTTACATCACGTTGACTGTGCGCACTTCCACGCGTGGAAGCATCTCACGCAGCTCCTCAAGCGAAACAGAAGCCAGCAGCTCCTTCGAAATAACAACCGCTCCAAAGGCGGCAGCCCAGCGTGCTGTTTCGTTTAGGGGCATATTCTGCGAAAAACCGTAAGCCAGACCTGCCATCACCGCGTCACCCGCGCCTGTCACGTTGCGCGTTGCCATCTTGGGTGGGGTAGCCAGCAAAATTACGTTTTGGGATGCCAGCAAAACCCCCAGATTTCCTATCGAGATGGCCACATGCTGCACCCCCATATGCAGGAAGGGTAATGCGGCGCTCTTTGCTTCCTCATAATTTGTTACGGTGATGCCAGTGATCTTGGCGACTTCCGTAAGATCGGGTTTGATTAGAAAAGGCGCCTCGCTCAAGCCTCTTCTGAGCGGTTCGTCGTTTGTGTCGAAGAACATCCGCACGCCTTTTGCCTTCAACAGGCGGATCAGGCTGGCGTAAAAATCCTCCGGAACATCCGGCGGCAAGCTGCCCGAAGCGACCCAGATATCGTTCGCGTTCGCGTACGCGTCAGCCTTGTCCAGCAGCGCTTGAATCGCATCCTCCGGGATGTGCGGACCTGCTTCAATCAGGCGGATGTACCATTCCCCCGCTTCTTCTTGTGCCAGGGTATTTGTGCGCGTATCTTCCGGGACCCACACAAAATCGGTGCGGATACCCAAACCCTCCAGGCCGTCCTTAAGCATCTTCCCGGTGCCGCCGCCGACCCATGCCAGGGCGAGCGTCTCCTGGTCCAGAATTCGCAGCGCGCGTGAGACGTTGAAACCCTTGCCGCCCCAGTCCACGCGTGTGTCTTGCGTGCGCAGGTTCTCGTTAAAGCGCAGCTGGGCAATCCTGAGGGTGCGATCAACACTTGGGTTGGGGGTGAGCGTGATGATCATGCGCTTATTCTACCTGAAAAAAAGCGGGGTTTGCCTTTTTACGGCAAACCCCGGCATTCGATCGCACTATTGGGTCCGGCTCAGTAGTTTGTTTGCAATGCGAACTGACTGTTGTAAAGCTCTGCGTAGAAACCATTCTGCGCCAGCAATTCCTCGTGCTTGCCTTGTTCTACGATATCCCCATCTCTCAGCACCAGGATACGGTCGGCATTGCGGATGGTGGAAAGCCGGTGGGCAATGATGAAACTGGTGCGTCCACGCATGAGTTTATTCATCGCCTTCTGAATCAGGACTTCCGTGCGCGTGTCCACCGAGCTGGTGGCTTCGTCCAAAATGAGAATCTTGGGGTCGGAGAGCACAGCGCGGGCGATGGTGAGCAGCTGCTTCTGACCAGAAGAAATGTTGGAGGCGTCTTCATTCAACAGCATGTTGTAGCCGCCGGGTAGGGTGCGGATGAAGTGGTCGGCATAGGCGGTATCCGCGGCATGCACCACCTCCTCATCGCTGGCTTCCTGGCTGCCGTAGTGGATGTTCTCGCAAATGGTGCCATTGTACAGCCAGGTGTCCTGCAGCACCATGCCAAAGATGCTGCGCAGGTCCTCCCGCTTCAGGCGGGTGATATCCACTCCGTCCACGAGGATTTGCCCGCTGTTGAGTTCATAGAAGCGCATCAGCAGCTTTACCAACGTGGTCTTCCCTGCGCCCGTAGGTCCGACAATAGCAATCTGCTGGCCGGGCTCCACCTTTACCGAGAAGTCTTTGATAATAATCTGGTCTGGTTCGTAGCCAAAGCGCACATTCTTGAACTCCACAGCGCCTTGCACTTCACCGACAGTCAAAGCTTCAGCCGGGTCGGGAATCTCCTCTGGTTCGTTCAGGAATTCGAACACGCGCTCGGCGGCTGCGGCAGTTTGCTGCAAGACGTTGGAGATGTTCGCGATATTCATCAGCGGCTGCTGGAAACTGCGCATGTACTGGATAAAAGCCTGGATGTTACCAATGGTCAGTTCATTGCGAATGACCAGGTACCCGCCCAGAATGGCTACCGCTACGTAGCCCAGATTGCCGATAAAGCGCATGGTCGGCATGATAAAGGCTGAATGGAACTGCGCTTTCCACGCGCTGTCGTAGAGCGTTTCATTCAGGCCTTTCATCTTAGCGATGCTTTCATCCTCGCCATTAAAAGCCTTAACAACCACATGACCGCCGTACATTTCCTCGATGTGCCCGTTGATATGACCGAGATATTCCTGCTGTAAGCGGAAATAACGCTGCGATCGCTTGACCACATTGCGGATAAGAAGAAGCGAAAGCGGAACGATAGTCAGCGCAATCAGGGTCATCTGGACGTTGATTGTCAGCATCATAATCACGATGCCGATGACACTGACCAGCGAGGTGATCATCTGGGAGAGGCTTTGGTTCAGGGTCTGACTGATGGTATCCACGTCGTTCGTCACGCGCGAAAGCACTTCGCCGTGGGTGATGTGGTCAAAGAAGCTCAGAGGTAAACGGTTAATCTTCTCGGCGATTTCCCGACGGAAGCGGTAAGTGATATCCGCGGAGATGGAGGTCATCATGAAGCCCTGCACAAGATCCAACAGCGCCGAGCCGAGATAGAGCGCGATCACGCGCAGCAGGAACTGGCCAATTTCGGCGAAATCAATGCCGCGCGGATCCCCCGCGATCATACGGGTTACGCCTTCATACAAGGCTGTGGTTGCCTGTCCAAGGATCCTGGGGCCGAAGATGGTGAATACCACGGAGACCGAGGAGATGACCATCACCACGAGGATGGTCCACCTGTACTTGCCCAGATAGGCAAGCAGCTGCTTCATGCTGCCTTTGAAGTTGCGTGCTTTTTCACCGGGCACGAGCGCTCCCGGACCCCCGCCGCGGCGAACGGAGGGTTGGGCGGTGCGCCGCATGGGTGTTTGACTGGCGGGGCTGACGGGCGTTTGCTTGTTTTCAGGTTGTGAATTGCGGTTCATGCCAATTCCTCCTTGCTGAGCTGAGAGCTGGCAATTTCCTGATAAGTCTGGCAGGTTTGCAGCAGTTCCTGATGCGTGCCCTGACCAATCAGCCTGCCGTTATCCAAAACCAGAATTTGGTCGGAGTTTTTGGCTGTAGCGACGCGTTGGGTCACAATCAGTACCGTGCTCTTGCCTACCTGCTTATTCAAAGCTTGCCGCAGCATCGCGTCGGTCTTGAAATCCAGAGCTGAAAAGCTGTCATCAAATATATAGATTGGCGGCTTTTTGACCAGCGCGCGGGCAATGGAAAGCCTTTGCTTCTGGCCTCCCGAGAAATTCGTTCCACCCTGGGCAACCTCGGCATGCAAGCCTTCAGGTTTTCCGAATACAAAATCCGTTGCCTGGGCGGTTTCTATGGCTTCCCGCACCGCCTCCTCTTCCGCGTCCGGTTTGCCAATGCGCATATTGCTGTCGATAGTGCCGCTGAAAAGCAATCCTTTTTGCGGCACGAAGCCGATTAGCTCGCGCAAGTCGTGCTGATTCAGGTCGCGAATATCAACGCCGTCTATCCGGATGCTGCCTTTGCTGACCTCGAAGAAGCGTGGGATCAGGTTTACCACCGTGGACTTGCCGCTGCCAGTGGAACCGATGAGAGAAGTCACCTGGCCGGGCAGAGCGGTGAAGTTGATGTCGTGCAAGACATCCTCTTCCGCGCCGGGATAGCGAAAATCCACATCTACAAATTCCACCTTGCCTTGCACCGGTTCGGGGAGTTTTTTTGCTTCGACTGGGTCCTGGATCAGAATTGGGGTCTCGAGCACGTCGGCGATGCGGTCACCGGAAATTGCCGCGCGCGGGATGAAGATGAACAACATGGAAAGGTTCATGAAGGAGAACATAATCTGGGTGGAGTATTGCATGAAGGCAATCAGGTTGCCGACCTGCAGGGTAGATGCTGCCACTTCGCGCGCGCCGACCCAGATGATTGCTACGTTGAGTCCGGTCATGATCAGATTGATGATTGGGAACATGACGATCATCACCCTGCCAATGAAGCGGACAGTACCGGTAACTTCCTTGTTAACTTTATCAAAACGCTGTTCTTCAAAACCCTGTTTGTTGAAGGCACGCACCACCATCAGACCGGATAGGTTTTCACGGATGACCAGGTTCAGGCGGTCCACCAGCGTCTGCATAATTTTGAATTTGGGTATCGCCAGGGTGAACGCCAGCATGATAAACATGACCAGAATACCGACCGCCAGGGCAATTAGCCACCACATATTCGGGCTTTTATCAATCGCGCGGATGACGCCGCCGATGCCCATTATTGGCGCGGTAAAGGCCATGCGGATGATCATGAAAATCACCTGCTGCACCTGGTTGACGTCGTTGGTTGTGCGGGTGATGAGGGTTGAAGTGGAAAAGTTATCGAATTCCGCGCTCGAAAAGCGCGAGACTTTTTCGAACACCGCGGCACGAATATCCCTGGCTACCCCAGCGGATGTGCGCGAGGCGAGATAACTGACCATGATGGAGGTGACAACCGCCAGCAGGGCCATCAAGATCATCTGACCGCCAATGCGCAGGATGTAGTTGGTCTGGTTGGTTTGCAGGTTGACGCCCAGGACGGAATATTCATTCCCAACAGCGCGCACAGCCATCTGTTGCAGCATGACGCCTTCCAGGCTGTCCAGTTGCTGCGTAATAGCCGCCTTCACTTGCGCGGCCTGCGCCTCCGGCAGTTGCGAGAGCAGGCTGAACGGGTCCGTGCCGGGCGGAAGTGATTTCAGTCTTTCAGCGAGTTCCGGTCCCATCAGGCTGGAGACCTGTTCCGGGTTTTGCTCAATCATCTGAAAGCTGTAAAGGATGACAAGCGGTTTGGTGAGCGCCTGTTCCAAGGAGGCGGTGGCAGCCTCATCAAGGGTTTTGAGCTTGTAGACCGGCTGTAGGGAAGCTCCGGGATAATAGGGGACGAGCGCCGCGGATTCTGATGTGCCGGGCTCAATCCGTTCAAAGGCGGCTAAGGTCTCAGCGCGCTCCTGTTCGGTTTGAAAAAACGCGATTTTATCGAGCGAGGAGGAGCGGATGACTTCGGGCACGGTTGTTTCCACGCCGTTTTGCTGGATGCCGATGTTGATTATCTGGGAAAGGTAATCCGGCAAAGCCAGGTCTGTGCTGGCCATCACGTACAATAAGCCCATTGCCAGAACGATGAGCAGCCAGTAAGGTTTGATATAGGGTAAGAGTCGTTTCATGAAATTGTTCGCTTTGTAAAAATCAGTGGTTATTGGATTGGGTGAAAACTTTGTTCATACCTTCGAGCAGCATCTTGAAAGCGGGCTGCAGGGCAGTCTGTTGTTCAGGAGTAAACTCATCAATCAGGTTGTGCAGCCAGGCGCGCCTGGCCTGGCTGGCTTGCGCCACTTTATCTTTGCCCAGGGCGGTCAGCCATAGTCGTTTTCCACGTCTGTCCTCGGGGTCGACCTTCCGGTTCACCAGTCCACGTTCCACCAGGCGGTCTATTGCCTGAGAAGCAGCCGCTTTGGTGAATCCGAAGTGATTGGCGACGCTGTTGATGGAAGCTTGCGGCGAGTCCAGCAAATAGTAAAGCGCGTCGATTTGGGTTGAGGAAAGCTCATTCTGACGGCTGAACTGCTGGATGGCTGCGATTGAGAGCTTCATCGCCTTTTCCGCGTATTCATACATCAGGGGAAATAGTATTTCCGACACGATTAACCTCGCTTAATAGTTAAACAGGCTGTACTATATACTTGTGCTGGCATCCTGTCAAGTTGTTGTGTATATGGATTTGTGAGAGGGTCAGCGTATGATATACACTTTTTGGATAAGTCATCCGAGTTGTACCGGGATCGACGGCTGGAGTGATGGGGGAAAGATATCAAGACATCGACGTTTACTTGATCAAAGATATATCCCACTTAGATTACCAAGAATTGAGACAGATCAGTCCGGAGCAAGCGAAGCGCTCGTCCTTGCGATCCCCGCTGCGGGAATCACACGGAACGCGGTGCCATTGGCAAGGTATAGGGCGATAGGCTTGTATGAACGGTTGGTTTAATTCGCTGGGGTATCAGGATGCTATATTTCGTCTTTGCGAGGGAGCGTCAGCGAGCGCGGCAATCTGCCTGTGTGCCTGTCAGAACATCCTTCGCTGCCGACCTGTACCCTTTGAGACAAAAGGATGACATCAGCTTGTCATGCTGAGCCGCAGGCGAAGCATCTTAATATCCTAAACGCAAGATCCTTCGCTTCGCTCAGAGGTTGTGAAAAAATCCTGGCAAATGTTAAAGAATTCCGGTAAGATGGGCGCAAAACAAATTACAACA
>JBCFBH010000110.1:0-2185 GCA_038562595.1 Anaerolineaceae bacterium | reverse complement strand
GGGTATAATCATGGCACAATTACGGAGAGATGCCAGAGTGGTTGAATGGGACGGTCTCGAAAACCGTTATGGTCCTTGTGGCCATCGTGGGTTCGAACCCCACTCTCTCCGCCAGTTTAGTGCTAATCCCCAGCCTCGCGCGCGGGGATTCTTTTTAATAAGGAAATGCCATGGAAATTACAGAACTGGACCAAACCTGGAAGGGCAGGAAAAACCCCGTTCATTATGTTACCTCACACCACTACGCGGTCAGGCTGACCGAGGACCCTCAGGGCTGGGAGCTTTCCCTGCGGCGCGAAGCTCTGGAGGCTCCCATCGAAAAAAATTTTGAGGACACTCTGCTGGAAGACTACCTGGAGGAGCCCCAGCTTTTTGGCGCGTTTGAGGGCGGAGAGCTGCTTGGCATCCTGGAGCTGGCGGCTGAAAACTGGAACAATCGCCTGCGGGTCAGCAACCTGTGGGTGAGAGAAGGCTGGCGGCGCCGTGGAATCGGCCGGCAGTTAATGCGTAAAGCTGAGGAGCTGGCAGCAATGCAAGGCCGGCGGGCACTGGTTTTGGAGACGCAGAGCTGCAACGACCCGGCGCTTTGCTTTTACCGCGCCTGCGGTTTTGCGCTTATTGGCTGCGACCTGATGGCTTACAGCAACGCGGATGCAGGCAGGCAGGAAGTGCGCCTGGAAATGGGAAAAGCACTGAAAGGAGCGCAGGATGAATAAACAGGACTTATGGATGCGCCGGCGCGCGCGGCCGCTCGACCTGGCCCGCTGGAATTTCCTGCAGGGGCGCGCGGGCAGCCGCGAGGTATTGGACGCGCTGGCAGCCTTCCAGAACGCGGACGGCGGTTTTGGCCACGGTTTGGAACCGGACTTTTGGAACCCAAATTCCTCCCCGATGCAAAGCTGGCGCGCCACGCTTGTATTGCGCGAGATTGGCTGCTTTGACCCAGGGGAAGCGCTCATTCGGGCGCTGAAGGATTACCTGCTGCGCACATGTGAGGCCGGGAAGTGGCAAGCGTTGCTACCCAGCAACGATGATTATCCGCATGCGCCCTGGTGGCATTATCGCGCGGATCAGGAGTTTTGGGGGTATAACCCGGGCGCGGCTCTGTTGGGCTTTCTTGCGCAAGTGGGCGTGCTGCTGGAACCTGAAATCCACCTGGCGCTGGGGTGCTTTCTGGGGCAGACAGAAGCGCAGATGCACGAACTTCCGCGCTTCTTGGACCTGTACACCGATTTGCGCGCGGTAGGCTGGAATGGGGCGGAGCTGCTGGCGGTAAGAGAAAAGCTGGTGGAAGACCTGCGAAAGGCAGTCGTCACCGACCCTGCCCGTTGGTCGGAGTATGTGCTCAGACCGTCGATGGTTTTCAGCGCCGAGAACCGGGAGTTCCACGCCCCGTTCGCGCAGGTCATCCGGCAGGAAAAGACCTGGCTGGGTGAGCACGTCGAAGAAGACGGCAGCTGGGAGATAAGCTGGCAGTGGGGGCAATACCCGGAAGCCTTTGCGGTGGCGCGGGAGTGGTGGAAAGGCGGCCATATCGTCACATACGCGCGTTTTTTGATGCTGGAAGACTAAATCAAGCAAACGAAAGAGCCCGCCAGACGGGCTCTTTGAATATCGCCTCTTATCGGGTTTTTAGTCCTGGACAAGCTCCGCTTTTTCGACCATGCCGTTCAGCACCATTTCGAGCGCCATAGTGTGAACGCAAACCCCACGCGTTTTGAAAAAGGAACAGTCGCAAACCCACTTGCCCTGTTCATAATGCACTACGTGGTCGTTGTTATCCCCTTTGAATGTGGCTTGGAAATTGTTTAATGTGATGCGATCTTTCTCTTCGGCGTATCGTTTTGCTTTTTCGATTTTTCCGATCATTCCGCTATCCATGTTGTCCTAAGCTCCGTTTCTCTGGAATATTTAAACAAAAACACGCGCCAAAACAATAGGCGTGTGTTCCGCTGTGCCAATCCGCTGCATTTCCTTCGCGCGGACCATACTATTCAGGCTAACTCCTTCATAATATCTACATTATACCTCAAGCTGTCAGTTTTTCAGCAAAAAACTCAGGAAGTTACAGTTTCAAAAGTCGTTAGATGCAGCGGAAAGGACAAAAAAGAGAGAGTTCCTGCCATAATTGAGTTTGGCAAAACAAAAAGGAGGAACTCTCAAATGACAGACCAAGCTGTCCAAA
>JBCFBH010000047.1:0-14928 GCA_038562595.1 Anaerolineaceae bacterium | reverse complement strand
GGGGAGATGCTGCGGAAAGCGGTAAACGCGGTTTTCCAGTGTGAATGGCTGCCAGACAGCCAGATTGGTCCGGCATTGGGCGCGCATACCGGCAGAGGGCTGGTCGGATTAATCCACGCCTCGCTGGCGGAATATCCGCAGCTGCCCTAAATCGTTTTATTAACACCCGAAAAACACCAAAGACACCGCAGACCCCTGCGGTGTCTTTGTTTAAACATGGATTGTCGAAAAAAAGCGGGCGGCTGTAAAAATTCCAGATGTATTAATTAAATCCTTCAATTTACTGTAAGCATAGAGCGTTTTCTGAATGCGAGTAAATCAAGCTTTATTAAAAGCTGAAAACAAGGGCAATGAAAACAAAGGCAAAAAACGAGACTCGCGGGCGTGATACAATTTAGCACTGTTAATTTTGGCAAAAATTTGGGAGCGCCGCTCGTTCTGGCGCCGCCAGTGTTTCTGTGAGGTCCATGATGATATCCCTGGGTGAAATGTTTTTGCGTCTGACCGTTTCGATGCTGCTGGGCGGCGCGATTGGTTATGAGCGCGAGCACGACAACCAACCCGCGGGCTTGCGTACGCATATGATTCTGGTGTTGGGTTCCTGCCTGGCGATGCTCCTGTCCATAAGTATCAGCGGACCAAGCGGCTCCGACCCCGCCCGACTGGCGGCGCAAGTTATTTCTGGCATTGGCTTCCTTGGCGCTGGCGCTATCTTGCGCTCTGGTCTTAACGTGAAAGGCTTGACCACCGCCACGACCGTCTGGACGACTGCCATTATCGGACTGGCAGTAGGGTACGGGTACTATCTGGTAGGGGTTTTCACCACTGCGTTGGTCTTAATTGTGCTTACTCTCGTGAGCATCCTCGAAAATAAATTCATCCGCAGGAATGTCATCCGCATCATCAAAGTTGATGCCGTGGATAACCCGCACATCTTCCGCGCTGTGCGCAAAGAAATTATCCGGGATGCCGAGCAAATTGTTTCGTATAAGACCCAAAAGAGCCTGAAGAGCGGCCATGTGCGCGTGGAGTTCGTCGCGCGGCTGGAACGCAACGAGAAAATTGAAGATTTGATGGAAACCCTGTCGAAAATTGACGGGGTTCGAAACATCAGAATTGAGTGAGCGCACGCGGAGTTGGCCAGGGGGAGGCACGTTGTTTTGATGTATACTCCACTGCACTATGCCCGATATTCTGCACTGCCTGAGCGGTCATGACCTTGGCTTTCTGCGCAGCGTCGCCGATTTGTGGGGCGTGAGCGTGAGCGGGAAAGACGCGCCCACCTATATGCGGGCATTGGCGGCCGCGCTTGCCCGGCACCCAGACCTGGAAGAAATTGCCGCCGCCCTGCCGGATGAGAGCCGCGCGGCTCTGGCCGCCCTGCAAAACCGCGGCGGGAGCCTGCCCTGGGCAGCTTTCACGCGTCAGTACGGCGAATTGCGCCAGATGGGGCCTGCCCGCCGGGCGCGTGAAAAACCGCACTTCTTTCCGCAATCGACCACCGAGCGCTTGTGGTACCGCGCCCTTATCGGTCGGGACTTTTTCCGACGGGATGATGAACTGGTGGAGCTTGCTTACATCCCCGACGAATTTTTGGAGCGCCTGCCCGTCTTTCGAGAGGCCGCCGAACCCGCGCCAAAGCTGGAACCTGCCGCGCAGGTCAGCGTGGAACGCGCGCTCTTCTGGCAGGACCGCATCCTGGATGAAAGCTGCACGCTGCTGGCTGCCCTGCGCCGCTTTGGCGGGCTGGATGTTCCGCGCGAAGCAGCGCGTCCGGGAATCGAATGGGAGCTTTTGCGCCGACTGTTGACCGACCTGGGGCTTATCGCGCGGGACGGGAAAACCCCCGCCCCCGAAGCCCGCCGCTTTTTGGAAATGCCGCGCGGGCAGAGCCTGCAGTGGCTGGCAAGTGGCTGGATGAACTCCACGCGCTTTGATGAATTGCGCCTCGCGCCCGGAATCATCTGCCAGGGCACCTGGCCGCATGATCCTCTGCCGACTCGCCGCGCCTTGCTCCGCCGCCTGGCCGGGCTGGAAGACGGCGCGTGGTATTCCATCGAGGGCTTTGGCGCGGATTTGCGGCGAGAAAACCCGGTGTACCTGCGCGCAGGCGGAGACGCGAATGAATGGATTATCCTCAGCGCCCGGGACGGCAGACTTCTGCGTGGGCAGGAGGATTGGTTGGAAGTGGAACAGGCCTGGACCCGCTTCGTCCTGCGCGGGCTGTTGTTCTGGCTGGGCTTGGTGGAGCTGGGCTACGCGCCTGGCGCGGACGAACCCGCCTACTTCCGCAAATCCGAGTGGTGCGCCGCGCTGCTGAGTTCGCGCGAACCCCTGGAACTCCCCGCGGAGAAAGCCCCCGCGGCGGTCAGCTCTGCCGGGGTCATCAGCCTGAACCGAGCGGCCCCGCGCTTGGCTCGCTACCAACTGGCGCGCTTTGGCGAGTGGCTGGAATGCGGACCGGAGCGTTGGCAGTTCCTGCTCACGCCCGCGTCGCTTTCCGCGGCAGCCGCCCAGGGGCTTACCACGCGGCATCTGACAGCCCTGCTGCGGAAATACGCCAGGCCTGCCCCGCCTCCCAGCCTGATGGAGGCATTAACCCGCTGGGAAGCAAACGGGCGCGAGGCTTCTCTGGAACGCCTGTGGGTGCTGCGTCTCAGCTCCCCCGAGGCGCTGCGAGCGCTGCGCGAAAGCCCCGCCGCGAACCTTTTGGGGGACGCGCTCGGCCCGGTTTCCGTGATTGTGCGCCCGGGCGGACTGGAGAAGGTGCGCGCGGCTCTGGCGCGCCTGGGATACCTCTGCAACGTTGAGGAGCTTCCGAAATGAACGCCGCTGCCGAAAAAACCCCTCCCGGCTGGCTGAGCGCGCTTGTGCGAGTGGTGCTGCTGTTCCACCTGGTCAGCGGCGCTCTGCGCGCGTACGGAGCGCTGGCGCAAAAAGACCTGCTGTTGGAATTTGGGCTGCCTGGCTGGCTGCCCGGGTATTTGCTTGCTGTGGGGCTGCTTGGGGCGCTGCTGAGCCTGCTTGGGCTGGCGTGCACCTGGCGGCCGGGAAATTTGCGCCTGACCGCCGTGTGGGCTGCCCTGGTCTTCGCGATTGGCAGCTATTGGGTGGAGCGCCTGTTCCTGTGGGCGCCGGAACAGCGCGCGGGGAGCCCGCTCTTCAAGCTGGGTCTACAAGCGCTCTCAGTGGCAGCCGCCGCGCTTTATACTTACAATATCAAAAAATGGAGGCAACACGCGCATGGATCAGGAAATTGAAGTCAAGTTTTACCTGTCTGAACCCGAGTGCTTGCGCCAGCGCGTGATTGATGCCGGCGCGGAGCTCGTTCAGGCGCGCGTATTCGAGCAGAACCTGCGCTTCGATACGCCGGAAATGCGCCTGCGCGCGCAGGCCCAGGTGCTGCGTCTGCGGCAGGACCAGGCTGCCCACCTCACCTTCAAAGGCCCCGGGCAGCTGCGCGGCGGCGTTTTGGAACGGCAGGAGATTGAGTTTGAAGTGTCCGATTTTGGCGCTGCTGGGCGGCTGCTGGAGGCTTTGGGATACCGCGTTTATACCAGCTACGAAAAGTACCGCGAGTCCTACCGGCTGGGCAGGGTGCTCATCGCGCTGGACGCGATGCCTTTCGGTTTTTTTGCTGAGCTGGAAGGTCCCTCCGCGGAGGATATTCGTGCCGCCGCGGACGCGCTGGGGCTGGACTGGAGCAAACGCCTGAGCACCAGCTATATGGACCAGTTTTACGCGCTTAAAGCGCGCCTGAACCTGGACGCGGACGCGCTTAGCTTTGATGCTTTCCGCGGGCTGACGGTGCGGGCTGAAGATTTGGATGTGCAGCCAGCGGACCTGGCCGATTGAAAGGAAAACCAATGAACCCCTGGAAAACACACTCCCGCGAAGTCATCCTGAACCGCAAGCCCAGGCTGATGGTGGAAACACGCAGCGTGGAACAGCCCGACGGCACCCAAAACGACGACTGGCTGTGGCTGGACGCGCCCGAATACGCCGTGGTATGCGCCGTGGACGCCAGCGGCCGCTTCGTCACGCTGGAACAGCACCCCTACGCTGTGCATGGGCCTGTGCCCGCGCCGGTGGAAGGCCTGCTCCGCGAGGGTGAAGAAGCCCTGCCAGCCGCGCAAAGGCTGCTGCTGCAGCAGACCGGCTACAGCTCCCCGGATTGGGTCTTTTTGGGCGATTACATCACCGACGCGCAAAGCGGATACGGGCGCGGCTATTACTTTTTGGCGCGCATGGCTGTGCCCGCGCAAGTTGGGGCGGACCCGCGCGTGCGGCTGCTCCCGCGCGAGCAGTTGGAAGACGCCGTGGCGGAAGGTCAGGCGCGCGTGCTCAGCTGGCAGACGGCTTTCAGCCTGGCGCTGCTCCGGCTCTTCTTGCGCTAATCGCGGGGGGTCAGGCTCAGCTCGCCGCCCTGCCAGCGGGCCGTTTCGGCAGGGGCGCTCACTCCAAGCAGACGGGAGAGCGCGTATTCAAACGCGGCTGGCTTGCCGCTGGTGAAAAAGCGCAGGCTGCCCTCTTGCGGGCTGGGGTTCAAGAGGCCGCGCTCCGCCAAGACGCGCGCGGTCTGACGCGCCACCGCCGGGGCCGGGTCAATCACGCGGGCGCGCCCGGCGGCAATGCTTTCAATCAGCGGAATCACAAAGGGGTAGTGCGTGCAGCCCATCACCAGCGTATCCGCGCCGGCATCCAGCATGGGCAAAACTGCTTCTTCCAGGATGCGGCGGGTTTTGGGGGTGAAGAGGCGCGCTTTTTCGATTTGGGAAACCAAGCCCGGGCAGGTGGATTGGAAGATTTCCACGTCCTTCGCGAAGCGTTCCACCACCGAAGCGTACAGCTCCCCCTGGAAAGTGGAAGGCGTGGCCAGCACCCCGACCTTGCGCGTATGGGTCTGTTCGGCGGCGGGCTTGACGGCGGGTTCCATCCCCACAAAAGGCACATCCGGGAAGACCGCGCGCAGGTGCTTGAGCGCGGCGGCCGAGGCGGTGTTGCAGGCCACCACAATCAGCTTGGCGCCCTGGGAGAGTAGAAAACGCGCGCTCGACTCGGCGATGGCGCGCAGTTCTTCCAGCGAGCGGCTGCCGTAGGGTACCTTGGCCTGGTCCCCAAAGTAGAGCAGGTGTTCGTGGGGCAGGGCGGAACGCGCCGCGCGCAGGACGGACAGGCCGCCCACGCCGGAATCGTAGAGCGCGACGGGCTGGGAAGGGGAAGGGCTGGTCATGCGGGTAATTGTAGCACGGAGAGGGGGGGAACTTATGGAAAAGTCTTGACAGCGTTACAGTAACGATTTACAATAAATGAAAACAGGAGGGCGGGGCGATGATTGTCGGTTCACTGGTAAAATTCAAGGATGGTCTGTATGAAGAGGAACAGGGAATGATTTACCTGGTCCTTGTGGACAATGGCGACAGGGGCTTTATCCGCTGGATAGGGGACGCGAACCCGATCCCCGCGAGTTCGCTTGCCAGGTTTGATGAAATGGAAATTGTTGGATATTTATTGAATGATGAAGACGAAAGAGGATTCCACCCGCAACGAAAGACAAGCCCGACGAAGAGAGCGGGAAAAGGAATGGCTTAAAGCGCACGGCTGGGGGAGCTGGGAAGCGCTGCATACGGCATTGATGAGAGGGGCTGTCACACTGGGGTTAAACAATGTTGCGAAAGATGGTCCCGCCTCACCGCCGGGATATAGTTAATCCAACAACGGTTATTAACAATTTCATTATGCACATAAAGAATATTTCTGTGTCCCAAGGCACATGAATTGGTAACACGGTATACTATTGATAATGAAACAGAAAACCCCTGACCACCACAAAACAAATATCTCACTTACCAATAGTACCTACGAAAAATTGTATGAATTATCTACAATTACGGGAAAATCGATTCGTGATTGCATTGACTCTTCACTCCAGTACAGTCTGGATTGTTTACATCTCGAGCCACAAAAACCCGAGAGCAAATTTACCTTTATAGATCTCTTTGCGGGCATAGGTGGGATGAGAATAGCCTTTGAAGAAGCCGGTGGTCGATGTGTTTTTTCGTCTGAGTGGGATACGTTTTCTCAAAAAACTTATTCAGAAAATTTTGGTGTAATTCCGTACGGCGATATTACAAAAATACCCGAGGAAAAAATCCCTGACCACGATGTCTTAGTAGCAGGATTCCCTTGCCAACCATTTTCTATTGCTGGTGTTTCCAAAAAAAACAGTCTGGGGAAATCAACGGGTTTTTTGGATAAAACGCAAGGCACTTTATTTTTTGATATTGTGAGAATACTTAATGCCAAACGGCCAGCGGCTTTTTTTTTAGAAAACGTAAAGAACCTGACCAGCCACGACAGAGGAAGAACGTTTAAAATCATTTCAGAAAGTCTTGAAGAGCTTGATTACGAAGTAAGCGCAAAAGTTGTAGATGGACAGGCTTATGTTCCCCAGCATCGAGAAAGAATTTTAATAATCGGTTTTGATAGAAGACGATTCCCGGAATCGATTAAGTTTGACTTCACAAAATTGGAACCTACTTTTAAAAAGCCAATTCTATCCGATATTCTAGAAGAAAATGTAGAAAGTAAATATACGTTAACCGATAATCTATGGAATTATCTTCAAGAATACGCAAAAAAACACAAGGCGAAGGGTAATGGTTTTGGTTTTGGGTTAGCAGATTTATCAGGGACAACACGCACGTTAAGTGCTAGATACCACAAAGATGGATCTGAGATTCTTATTCCACAGGTTGGAATGAACCCGAGAAGGTTAACGCCTCGGGAGTGCGCCCGTTTGCAAGGTTTTCCAGATACCTTCAAAATAGTGGTTTCTGATACTCAAGCGTATCGTCAGTTTGGAAACTCAGTAGTAGTCCCATTAATGACAGAAGTTGCCAAGCAGATAGCTAGTATCATCTCAGAACAATAGAGGCTCTCTATGGCAGGTGAAAGCACAGCTTCAGTTGCGGTTCAGGCAGTTCATGATGGGGTGTTAGCCTTTTGTAAATTTCTTTCTGCAAATGATACAGGCAAGACAGGCGGCCATCAGGCCGGTATCTACATCCCAAAACCAGCTGTCCCAATAATATTTAGCCAATCTTACACTCGTGGAGCTAATCACGATAGAAGAGGAGAAATAATCTGGCATGATGGTAAGACTACTTGTAACAGGTTTATTTATTATGGGCGTGGTACACGGAACGAGTATAGAATAACTCAATTTGGTAGGGGGTTTGAATATTTATCTGATGAACACACTGGAGACCTGTTTGTTCTCGTAAAAATCACTCAGGATTCATACCAAGGTTTCATTTTGTCTACTGAAGAGGATATTGAAGAATTCCTTGCAGCTTTTTCGATGAGTCCTTCAGACACAGGTAGACTAATTTCGTACTCCCAAGTTTCAAAGGATATGGGAGAAATCCAGCTGTTTCAAAACTTCTTTAATAGCCTTACCGAAGACTTTCCATCCACTGGCTTGATGGCAGAAAAAGCGCGTGAAATTGAAGGATTCCTTTATAACCAAGATCAAGAAGTAAAAAATAACCCTGACAAAAAATTGCTTTCCTGGATTGAGATTGAGTACAAGTTATTTAGGTTTATTGAAAACATTAGGTTTAATAACACTAATAATTCAGCTTATGGATCAATTGATGATTTTATTGCAGTAGCTCTAACATATATCAATAGAAGAAAAAGCAGGGCGGGGAAGTCTCTCGAACATCACTTGTCTTACATTTTTAAATCGAACAATTTAAGATTTTCTGAACAAACTACGACAGAAGGGAAGGTGAAACCCGATTTCATTTTTCCGGGAAAGGCAGAATATTTAAACAAACAATGGCCTCTGGAAAGACTTATTTTTCTTGCAGCCAAAACTACCTGCAAAGACAGATGGAGACAGATTTTAAATGAAGCTGATAGGATTTCGACTAAACACCTTTTCACTCTCCAACAAGGAATATCCAGCGAACAGCTAAAAGAAATGGAAAAAAACCAAGTAAAGCTCGTCGTGCCGCAGAAATATATTTCTACTTTCCCAAAGGCGCATCAAGGCAACATACTGACACTAAAGGAATTTATTGAAATGGTAGCATCCAATTGCTCTGAGAGCAATTTATGACAGACGTAAAATCAAAAGAAGATCGCAGTTTAAATATGTCACGAATCAAGGGGGAAAACACGACACCAGAAATGTTGGTGCGAAAGTTCCTTTTTTCAAAAGGATTTCGATATCATCTTCATAAAAAGGATCTTCCCGGGAAACCTGACTTGGTGTTGCCAAAATACAGAACTGTGATTTTTGTAAACGGATGCTTTTGGCATGCACATCAAAACTGTCCCAGTTTTGTATGGCCTAAACAAAATCAGGAGTTTTGGAAAAAAAAGATCTCCAGTAATATCTGCAGGGATCAAAAAAATATGGAATTGCTTGAAAAGCTCAATTGGAAAGTAATAATAGTATGGGAGTGCCAATTATCCAATAAACAAAAGCGCGAACAAACTCTGGAATTGTTGGCAGATCAAATACTTATTAACACTCCGGAATTAGAAGCACCGGTTTTTTAGTTTTCTCTTAACTCCCCCGCTGCCTGCACAAACGCCCGAAATAATCCCCGCATCCGTTCATCCCCGGGCAGGCATTCCGGGTGCCACTGCACGCCCAGGGCAAAGCGCCTGCCGGGCAGCTCAATCCCCTCAATCACGCCGTCCTCCGCCCGCGCGCACACCCTCAGCCCATCCCCCAGCTCCTTCACGGCCTGGTGGTGCAGGCTGTTCACCCGCGCGCGCCTTTCCCCCAGCGCCTCCGCCAGGCGCGTTCCCGGCTCAATCGCAATCTCGTGCGCCAACAGGTCGCGCGGGTAGGCGGGGTACCAATTGTGCTTTCCCGCCCCGGGCAGCTGGCTGGGGATATCCCACCACAGCGTGCCGCCCAGGGCAACGTTCAGCGCCTGGCAGCCGCGGCAGATAGCCAGCAAAGGCTTATCGGCGGCCAGCGCGAGCGGGATAAGCGCCAGTTCAAAGGCGTCGCGCCCGGGGTCGATGGAATGAATTTCGGGGCGCTCCACTTCGCCGTAGCGCGCGGGGTGCAGGTCCCCTCCGCCGGAGAGCAGCACGCCGTCCACCCCATCCAGCAGGCCGGGCAATTCCTCCGCGGGCAGGTTCGCGGGCAGCAGGATGGGAATTCCGCCCGCGCCAAGCACGGCGTCCAGGTAGGCGCACGGAATTTCGTAGGTGTCGGCGCGGGACCTGTAGGTCTTGCGGGTGAGGATGAGGGCGATGTGGGGTTTTGTTTTCATTTTCGCGTTCAATCCGGTCGGATAACAGCAAAAAGCCTTTCCCGCACAGCCTGAAAAGAATCAAGCGGCCCGGAGAAGGCTTTTTGGCATCGTTGATTGACGGCAGGGGCCGCTGGCGGTTTAGAAGCGCTGCTTAAGTCGCGCGCTCTTGCCGGTGCGGTTGCGCAGGAAGTACAGGCGGGCGCGGCGCACTTTGTTGTGCCGTTCCACCACCACTTTGGCAATGCGCGGAGAGTTGGTCAGGAAGGTGCGTTCCACGCCGATGCCGTTGCTGGCAACGCGGCGGACGGAAAAGCTGGCATTGTTGCCGCGCCCGCGGGTGAAGAGCACAACGCCCTTGAATTCCTGGATGCGTTCGCGGTCGCCTTCCTTGATTTTGTAATGCACGCTGACCGTATCCCCAGGGAAGAGGTCCGGGATGTTCGGGTTTTTTTCGGCTTCAACAGAAGCTAACAATTCTGCATGGTTCATAATAACTTCCTTTACTCGCTTACGCACATAACTACATCAGCCAAGCCTTTTGGATGACGCGAAGTGCAAGTATACACAGGAATCCGGTTTATTGTCAAGCACGCGCTGCCCTGGCACAGCAGAATCCAGCCCTGGGGCGGCAAAAAGCTTGCAATCACCGCTCCAGTTGGATTCTGCTGGCGGGCGGGGCTGGGCTTCAGGGCATTTTCACCCTGGGCAGGCGTTCTTCCAACCCTTCCAATTGACCCTCGGCAACGTTTCCGTCAATCATGCCGTTGTGCAGGTACTGGTCATACGCCGAGAGGTCCAAAAAGCCGTGCCCGGAGAGGTTGAACAGGATCACGCGGCGCTCGTTCTTGTCGCGCGCGTCGATGGCTTCGTTGACGGCTGCCAGAATGGCGTGCGAGGACTCCGGGGCGGGTAAAATGCCTTCCGCGCGGGCGAATTGGACCGCGGCGGCGAACACATCCCGCTGCCCAACTGCTACCGCGTCCATCAGCCCGGCGTTATAGAGCCCGCTGATAATCGGGGACATGCCGTGATAGCGCAATCCGCCCGCGTGGATGGGGTCCGGGACGAAATCGCTGCCGAGGGTGTACATCTTGAGGATGGGCACAATCCCGAAGCTGTCGCCGTAGTCGAAACCGTAGACCCCGCGCGTGAGCGAGGGAGTGGAGGTGGGTTCCACCGCCAAAAAGCGGGTTTTGCGTCCGTCGCGCAGATTGGCGCGCAGGAAGGGCAGCGCGATGCCGCCGAAATTCGAGCCGCCGCCCACGCAGCCAATGACCACATCCGGGTACTCGCCGGCCAGGTCCATCTGCTTGAGCGCTTCCTCGCCGATTACGGTTTGGTGCAGGAGTACGTGATTCAAAACGGAGCCGAGACCGTATTTTTTCTCGCCGTTGGATTCCGCCGCGACTTCCACCGCTTCCGAAATCGCGATGCCGAGCGAGCCGGGGTGATTGGGGTTCTTCTCCAGGTAGCCGCGCCCGATTTTGGTGTGCCCGGACGGGCTGGGGAAGATTTCCGCGCCGTAAGTTTGCATGATGATGCGGCGGTAGGGTTTGGCCAGGTAGGAGGAGTTCACCATGTAGACTTCCACGCTGATGCCGAACATCTCGCACGCCATGGCCAGCGCGGAGCCCCACTGCCCGGCGCCTGTTTCGGTCGTCAGGGCTTTGGTGCCGCTGATTTTGTTAAAGTAGGCCTGTGGGATAGCGGAATTAAGTTTATGGCTGCCCGCGGGCGAGGAACCTTCGTACTTGTAGTAGATATGCGCGGGGGTCTGCAGAATTTTCTCCAGCCGGGTGGCGCGGATGAGCGGGGTGGGGCGGTAGAGCTTGTAAGCTTCGCGCACCTCGTCCGGAATGGGAATGAAGCGCTCGGTGGCGACCTCCTGCTCAATCAGGGGCATCGGGAAGAGCCGCAGGAGCGCTTCGAGGGCGATTGGCTCCTTGGTGCTGGGGTCAAAGACCGGCGCGGGCGCCACCGGGCTGTCGGCGTTGATGTTGTACCAAAAGCGCGGAATCTCGTTCTCATCCAGGTCAAAGCGTTTCTTGGTGTTTTGGTCAGACATAATCAGTTCTCCTCTGTTTTGAAATAATGCAGTGTTTTCGGCGCGAAAAGCTTGCGCGAATTCGCGTTGGATACAGGGGTTGAGCCAGCCAGCGCGGCGGGCTTTCGGGTGGAATGGAAAGAACCCGCGCTCCGGCAGCGGGAATGTCTGGAGGCGCGGCAGAAAACCGAGGCTTCGTCGGCAGATTGGTCATATAGCTGGTTCATGCGCGCTCCTTTCACGGTTAACAAAAAACACACCCATCCCACATAGGGACGGATGTGTGAAAAATCCGCGGTGCCACCCAGCTTAGGCCGTTCTTTTAAGAAAAATTTCCGGTGATGAACACAACGGAAAGCCAGCCTCACTCTATTCGGATACGGCGAAAATCGCGATATCCTTTGCCCGGATAACGGTGGCAGCTCCGGCCTGGGCTAGTGGCTTGCGCGTTCGCCCGGCAACTCGGAGGTCCATTCGTCGCGGTCGTGTGGGCAGGTTTTCAGCTGGTCCTGCTCTCTGTGCCACCGGTTCAGCGGCTACTAGTCCTCGTCAAGGTCTTTCAAAGGTCAATTAGGCACAATTATAGGCAGAAAAAGGCGGGTGTCAAGAGAAACTGGCATGAACGACCATCTTAACCTACGTAGAAATGTAGAGAGAACTATCGCCTCCCAGGTAATTAATGAATTATTGCGACAGAAACCTCAGCTCTGAAAAAAAGAAAACCCGCAGTCAAGCAATAATCCGCATGCTACTTGCAAGATAAAACGAACTGCCGGGCGGGTTTTCTCTAAGAGCAGTTTTATCTAACTGAGAGGAACTGCGCCTCCAGGTAAGGGAAATCGACATAGCAGCCATTTGTAAGGTCATAAACTGCATCAAGATGACCCAAGCCTCCATCGCCGAAACGCACGAGGAATGGGAACATATATCCTGCGCCGTTCACTCTGACGATGATGTCGTCCGCGTTGCTCCAGATCGTCTGGTGCTCTGAAGACATCGCTTCCGGATTGTAGCCTCGTAATTTTGCGAGGTATTTTATCAGTTCCATGCGCATGGAAACTTTATCGGCATACCCAAAGGAAGTCTCAAAAGCTTGCTCGCAAAAAATAAAATCACCTTCGTCATCAGCATTTTCCACGATGAACATAGAATAATACTTATCCGCTTTATCCACGGCTGTATCCCGCTCATCTATAAGTGACTGCTGCTGGTTCTGTAAGTTGCTCAGTTCAGCTTTTAAACCGGCGTTTTCAGCTTGAAGAGCAGTTACCTGGCTTGCGTTTTCACTTTCCAGCGCAGTTAAAGTGGATTGAGAAGAGGTTACCCCGCCGCTAACGCCAGTACCATTACAGGCTGCCAGGCTTACCAAAATGATGGTCAGACCGAAAATCATTAGCTTTTTCATTTATACCTCCTAAATAATGATAATTATTGAAAGGCTTTCAATTTTCACCCGAAATCCGGGAATAGTTTTCAAACCTGGTCGATCTCTAAAGTATTATATTATAGATTCTAGTAAAAGTTGTGGAATTCATTTGCGTTGACCGCCGCATTCATGCCCCGGAGGTAAATCAGTAATGAACCTTCGTTTTTAGAATGGCGTTATTTCAGAATATAATTCCACCTATGTCTAAGTTCCTCACTCCCACAGATCGCATCGCCAAAGCCCGCCAATTCATCCAGCAAGCCCGCGAAATTCCCGCGCCTGAGTCGGCTGGCTGGGAGTATTTCAGCTACACTGCCCAGGTCAAGGACGCGCTCAAAAAGGCGTTCGAGCTGGTGAAGCTGATCCAGTACTCCCCCAGCACGCCGCCCGAAGTGAAGGCTGAAGCCCGTGCGCTGATCGACTCGCTGCCCGTCGTGGAGAAAGAAATTCTTAAAAGCAGCACGGCCGGGCAAGCCTGAGGATGGTCAGCAGCGCTGCCAAAAGCCCGCAAGCCTATCTGGCTGAACTGCCCGCGGACCGCAGACAGGAGATCGCCGCCGTGCGCGACCTGATCCTTGCCCATTTGCCAGTTGGTTACGAAGAAGCCATGCGTTGGGGCATGCTCAGCTACGAGATTCCGCTTGCCGTGTATCCCAGCACCTACAATGGGCAGCCTCTGAACTACATCGGGTTGGCAGCCCAAAAGCAAAAGAACTCGCTCTACCTGATGGGGGTGTATGCCGACCCAGCCGCGCTGCAGGACCTGCTGGACGCTTACGCGCGCAGCGGGCTGAAAGCAGATATAGGCAAGTCCTGCCTGCGTTTCCGCAAGGCGCGGGATTTGCCATTGGAAAAAATCGGCGAACTGATCGCGTCCGTGCCCCCCGAGAAGTACATCGCCCTGTACGAAAAATCCAGGCAGGCCTCGCGCTAAGGCGACGCGAAGGCAGCCAGGCAGTTTTCCGTTCCCTCTGCGCTTTTTTACTGAGCCGATAAGTCCAACACCATCCAGGCTCCGCGTTCGTCTGTTTTTACCTGCACGAAGCCAGCTTCGGAGAACATCGCCCGGGTGCCGTGGTACTGCAGCTCGGGATGCTCTTTCCACTCAAAGGGCAGCCCCAGGACGCGCGTAAAACCCTCCCGGCGAAAGCCTTCCACCGCCGCGAGAATAAGTTTCCGCGCCACACCCTTGCCGCGGAAATCCGGGTGAATGACAAAACAGATGATCACGCCGGTTTTGGCATCAAAATCTGTCAACTCCGGGCTTTGCGCGTAGCGCTGCAGCGCCGGCAAGGCATTGGCGTTGCACCAGCCGACGCATTTGCCGTCCGCGTACGCCAGAAACCCACGCATTTTTCCCCGTGCGATCAAGTTGAGAGCGTCCGCGCGGTTTTGGGCGGGGCTGCGCGCCTGCCAGTCGGCGTCATCACAGGTGGTGTGATAGTACTGGCAGTAGCAGCCCTGCCAGTCGGGCTTATAGCTGTAATCCAGGTTGTCGAAAAACGCGCTGAATTCCGCGGATGTTTCAGGGCTGAGGGGGATGATTTCAAGCTCCACTGCATGCTCCTTACTGGATGTCAGCCTGACTTACGCTGCCGAGCTGGAACACGGTCGTGTTGGATAACATCAGCTTTCCGTCCTGTTGAAAGCGATCAAAAACCTGACCCAGCTCCGCCACGAAGGGCTCATAGCGCGGGTTCTCCGGCAGGATGGCATACGAAGCGGACAGGCAGCGCCCGATATACGCTTCGCGCGTGTAGTAAATGGGATAGGCAAACTGCAGCAGCTCGTATCCATGCAGGAAAAACTGCTCAATGCGCGCGTCGGGATGGCTCATCCCACCGCTGAAGCCGATAAAATCGGGGCAATACTCCGCGAAGATGGCTTTGCTGGCCTGATTGACAGGGCTGCTTTGGTCGCGCTGATTCCAGGCTAAGAGCACCTTTCCACCCGGCTTCAGGATGCGCCGGCATTCTTGGCGGAACAACGTGGGCTCGAACCAATGAAAAGCCTGGGCAGCGCTCACCAGATTCACGCTTCGGTCGGGCAGGGATGTGTCGCTCTCCCGCCCTGCGACGGAATGAAAGCCCGGGAAAGCGCCCAGCTGGCGCTCCGCTTCCGCGCGCATATCGGGGTTCGGTTCCACTGCGAACACGCGCGCGCCGAGCAGC
>JBCFBH010000046.1:0-15476 GCA_038562595.1 Anaerolineaceae bacterium | reverse complement strand
AGGACGTCCGCACGCTCGTTGCCGATGCCATCAAGGCTGCTGTCGCTTTCCTCGAAGGCGGCACACCCGAAGAAACCACCACCTACAACAACAAGGTGATTGACGTCCCCGCCAAACCTTCCGCGGTTGTCTCCGTGGACAAGGCCAACGTGAAGGCCGCCATCATCGACTCCGGCTACTACACCGCTGATTTGTTCACCGGTCTCGAAGGCGGCGCTGAAGCCCCCGCTGAAGAACTCGGTCCGGTCCTGAAAATCGGCCAGATTGGCATGATGTCCGGCTCCATGGCTCTCTACGGTCTGCAGCAGCAGCGTGGTTTTGAGCTCGGACTGGAATATATGTCCGGCGGCAAGAAAGACGACCAGGGACGTTGGATTATCGCCAATCGCCCGGTTGAGGTCATTGTCAAAGACGATGAAGGCAACGCTGAAAAAGCGGTCGCCCTCGCACTTGAACTGATCGAAAAAGACGGCGTTGAATTGCTTCAAGGCCCAGTGTCCTCCGCTTCCGCGGCTGCACTGACCACAGTTGCGCTTGAAAACGAGATCATCCTGATGGTCGACCCCGCTGCTTCTTATTTCACAACCGGTATTTACTTCAACCCCTACGTCTTCCGTACCGCGCGCACCAGCTTTGATGACACCCTCATCATCGCCAAGTACCTGGTGGAAAACGTTGGGCCTACCTTTGCCCATATCGGCATTGACAATGCTTTCGGCCAGGCTTCCGGCGCTGCGCTGAAGTACTCCGTCGAGAAATTTGGCGGCGAACTGATCGCTGACATCTATGCCCCGTTCGAAACCACCGACTTCACCCCCTACATCCAGCAGGCTATGGATTCCGGCGCGGAAAACCTCTTCCTGACCTGGTCCGGCACCGGTTATGTGACCCTCTTCCAGGGCCTCTCTGACATGGGCGCTTTGGATGTGATGACCGTTGGTACCGGCTTCGGCGACAACGCTTCCTTCACCGCTGTGTTTGGTGAGGACGTGCTGGGTACGGTTGGTCTGAATGTTTACCATTACACCGCTGCGGATAACGCTGTCAACAACTGGCTGGTGGAACACCACGTTGCCAAGTACAAGGAAGCCGCTGACGCCGCAATCAATGCCTATCCTGACCTGTTCACCGCTGGCGGTATGGCTTCCGCTATCGCCCTCGCGACCGCTCTTGAAAAGACCGGTGGCGATACCAGTGGCGAAGCGATGATCCCCGCGCTCGAAGGCCTGACCTTTGAAGGCCCCAAGGGCACGTATCATATCCGCCCCGAAGATCACGTCTGCGAACAGCCGATGAACATCCTCAAACTGGTCAACCTCGACCCCGATCTGGATGACGACGGCATCAACGAATACCGCTTCTTCGAGACCATCTATGTTTCGAAGTTCGACGAATTGGGTGTGCCCTGCACGCTCGAAGGCGATTACGCGGTCCGCTGCGGCACCTTGCCGACATTGGGTCAGTAATTTACTGTAAACAGAATAGGGAGGGGCGTATGTCCCTCCCTATTAACCTCAGGTCGATATTTTCCTGAAAAGTGAACCTGACGCGGCGCACAATGTGTCGTGCGGTAGGTGCGGCTGAAGCATCCGGTATTATTTTTTTATTATGCATTAAAGATTACTGCATTCAGGAAACTAACGAAGGGAAATTAGGACACAAGGTGTACAACTTATGGCTAATGAAGTTTTAATCGAAGCTGAAAACCTTTCCAAGGCTTTTGGCGGGTTAATCGCAGTCGATGATGTCAGCCTGCAGGTGCGGGAGCATACCATCCATGCGATAATCGGGCCTAACGGCGCGGGAAAGACGACTTTGTTTAACCTGTTGAGCGGCGTCATGCCGCCAACGAGCGGACACGTCATCTTCAAGGGGAACGATATCACCCAGGTATCGCCCCAACGGCGGGCGCACCTGGGGATTGGCCGCTCTTACCAGATCACGAATATCTTCCAGAATCTGACTGTTCTGGAAAACATCCGCCTGGCCGCGCAAGCGATGGGCAAGGATAACTTCAAAATACTCCATCTGGCGGATAATTTTCGGCAGTATATTGACCAGGCTGAAGAAGTGATTAGCGTTGTTGGTCTGGAAGGACGTGAATGGGTGCTTGCACGCAACCTGCCCCACGGCGAAAAGCGCAAGCTGGAGCTGGGCATTATGATTGCCTGCAACCCTGATTTGCTCCTTTTTGATGAGCCCACCGCGGGCATGTCTTCCGAACAGGTTCCGGACCTGATCGACATTATCAAGCGGGTGGTGGAGCACGGTAACCGCACCGCCATTCTGGTGGAACACCGCATGGATATGGTGATGTCCATTTCCGACGTGATCACAGTGATGAACCAGGGGAGAGTGCTCGCGGAGGGCAGCCCTCATGAGATTGCCAATAATCCGCAGGTTCAAACCGCGTATCTGGGCGATCTGTATGGAGAATTAGCATGAGCGAACAAATTCCCGTGAATGATCTCCTTATTGTTGACCGGATTGAAACATTCATCGGTCAATTTCATATCCTGGAAAACGTCTCTGTGCGCGTCCCGAAAGGTTCCATAACGGTGATGTTGGGGCGCAATGGCGCAGGCAAAACCACAACCCTCAAATCCATTATCGGGCTGACACCGCCCCGCGAAGGGAAAATCATCTTCGATGGGATGGAAATCCAGGGCAAACAAGCCTTTAACATTGCCAACCTGGGCATTGGCTATGTTCCGGAAAACCGCGCTATCTTCCGCGCCCTTTCTGTTCAGGAGAACCTGAAGCTGGCGGAACGCAAAAAAGGTGATTTTGAGCGTAAATCCGACTTCATCTTTGAACTCTTCCCGGATCTCAAGCGGCTTTATAAGCTGCCCGGCAACCACCTCTCCGGAGGTCAGCAGCAAATGTTGGCTGTCGCGCGGGCGCTGGTGCCGGAAAACAAACTCCTTTTGATTGATGAACCAAGCGAAGGGCTGGCTCCTATTCTGATTCAACAGATGATGGAAGCCATCCGCAAATTAAGCCAAACAACCACTGTTTTGCTGGTAGAGCAAAACTTCATTATGGCAAGTCAACTGGCGGAACGTTATACCATTATTGACGACGGAAAGACCGTTCAGGAAGGTTTGATGAAGGATCTGGTAGAGGACCCAGACCTTATCCACCATTATCTTGGCGCCAGCATCAAGACCCGGAAGGAACTGGAGATAGAACATGAATCCGAAAAGTAATAAAATCCTCATCGGACTGTTAATTGCCGGGCTCTTAGTGGGGGCGGTGGTGGGCGTCTACTCTTATGCCGGGCAGAGGGCTTTCATCAGCACGCTTTTCTCCGGTCTGACGCTGGGCTCGCTGTTCTTTATGGTTGCCGCCGGTCTCACGCTCATCTTCGGCCTGATGGACGTGTTGAACTTCGCGCACGGCTCCATGTTTATGCTCGGCGCGTATATGGGCTGGCAGTTCTATACCAACCCCACTTTCATCTTTGGGATGGCGCCATTCTTGCTGGCATTCGGCGCGGGAGTGATGGTTACTCCGATTATCAAGCCGTACCTGATTGCTTGGAAAATTTCTGAAAAACTGCAGAAAGCGCTTCCAAGAATTGCTTATATGTTGGCGCTGGTCGCGCTTGTGTTCGCCGTACTGGGTTTCGACATCCTGAGCGTGGCGGATACCGCGATGGTAGCTGCCACCACCTCCACGGTCGGTAATCCTCTGGCTGAAATCAGCGCTCAGGAACCCCTCAGCAGCTTCTGGCTGCGTCCGCTCCTGATGTTTGTGGCTGGCTTATTAATTGCAGTGGCTTCCTCCCGGCCGGGTGACAAAACCCAATTCGCCCCCAAGGAACCGATCGGGAAGAAACTCCTGATGCCGGCAGCGCTGCTGCTCCTCACGGTTCTCAGCACGCTGGTGCGCGAGTCCGCGGCGGAAACTGTTTTGCTGATGAACGGCAACTTGCGCTTTGCCCTCTCAATCCTCCTTTCCGTGGCTTTTGGGTTCGTGTTTGGCGCGGTGGTTGAAATTACGCTCATCCGCCCGCTGTATGTGCGCCCGACCTTCATTCTGCTCATGACGCTCGGCCTCAGCTACGTTATCCGCGAACTGGTTCAATTCTTGTGGGACCCGCTAACCTATCAGATGGCCCGTCCGCCTTTGTTTGCCCAGCCGGGTAAGGCAGCCAACATTGCGGAATGGTTGCAAAAGGGGAGCTCTACCATCGATATCTACGGCGCGACGGTGCCAACCTACCGCTTGTTCATCATCGCGCTTGGCATTGCCATGTTCGTGCTGGTCATCTTCACCATGACGAGGACCCGCCTTGGCATGATCATCCGCGCCGGCGTTCAGGACCCACAAATGGTTGAGGCGATGGGCATCAACGTCAAAGCGGTCTTCACGCTGGTCTTCGCGATGGGCGTGGCGCTGGCATCGCTTGGCGGCATCGGCGCGGCGCCTTTCCTGCCAGTTCAGCCGCTGATGGGAGATACTTACCAGACTCAGGGTTTAATCACCGTTGTGATTGGCGGTATGGGCAGCTATACCGGCGCCTTTGTTGGCGCGATGATCCTGGGCATGGCACGCGCTTTTGGCGATTACTTCGCGCTCAAACTATCTCTTTCACCTGCGATTGCCGAGGCTTCCACGGTTATCATCATGGTGATTGTGCTGCTCACAAGACCGCAAGGCTTGTTTGGAAAGAAGGAGTAACCGGCCATGGCTGAATATTCTGTTACCAAAAAGGTTGCTAAAAAACCTATCAAGATCAAGGAGCTTGGATTCCTGGTCTTCATAGGTGTGATGGTCTTGTTCCCCTTTGTGATGAATCTGATTACTGGCACCGGGCTGAATGCAGGCGTGACCAAATTCTGGCAGGGTCAGCTTATCGCCTTCTTTATTATGGCAGTCTTCGCGATGAGCTACGACTTGCTGATTGGCTTTGGAGGGATCCTTTCCTTCGGTCATGCGGCTTCATTTGGCGGTGGAGCCTACGCGTTTGGTTTGCTGATGAAGCACTGGGCGCCGAATTTCATAAAAAACAACCCCATCGTCCTTGGCAATACCGACCTGACGATGGTGGTCGTGCTTCTGATTGTCCTGCTGGTGGTGTTGTTGGTCTCGGTTGCGATCGGGCTGCTCTTCGCGGTAACCTCGATACGCCTGAAGGGATCTTACTTCGCGATGCTGACCCTGGCGCTCTCCACGGCTATGTATATCATCATCAAATCTACAGACCTGCACAAGTGGACTGGCGCGGACGAAGGTCTGCACGGCGTTCCCCTTCCGATCTGGTTGAACCCCACCCAAAATCGCCTGACGGTCTACTTCATCACACTCGGATTCCTGTTCGTTTCCTACCTGCTTCTGCGGCGATTCGTCGATTCCCCGACCGGTCGGGTAATCGTTGCCAACCGGGAGAACGAAGACCGCATGCGCATGATTGGCTACAATCCCGTCACGTACCGAGCGATTGCTTTTGTGGTGGCTTCCATCTTTGCGGGGCTGGCTGGCATGTTCTACTCCATTTGGAATATGAGCGCCACCCCTACGATGATATCCGTGGTTACGACGGTGAACGCCTTGATCATGACCATCATGGGAGGCATGGGAACGCTTATCGGGCCAATATTTGGCGCGGCAATCAGCCAAACCATCCAGCAGTTCTTTTACACATGGTTTGGCGCGCGTTGGCCGCTCATTTTTGGCGTTTTGTTCATCCTCATTGTGATGTTCCTGCCCTATGGGATTGTGGGCACCTGGCGAATGCAGAAGGCGAACGTCCAGCAAGGCTGGAAGCGTCTTCTGAAAATGTTTGGCGCGAAAACAGACCCCAACTCCGGCAATATTGGCCAGAAACCGCCTGAAGCGTAAGAGCGAATCAACAAGATCAGGCAGCGCGCACAAGCGCTGCCTTTTTCGTTTCCGGAGCTCTTTCCCGGTGCATTTAGCCAAAGTGCTTTACAATTGCGGCACGAAGAGTTCTCCTCGCTGAAAACTTTTTTTATGCATCAAATTAAACAGAGCGATATCAAGCATGACGAACAATATTCCGGAATATTTACGCGACCACAGCTTTGGTGATCTGGACACGCCTTCCATCGGCGCGCAATTTCTGATTAAACGCGTCCGGGGTGTGCATCATTTCGGGCAGAAAACACCGCTTGTTCCCAAGCCAAATGACGTAGTCACCCTTTACGCGTACACTTCCAGCGATCAGCCCGTGGAGAGCCTTGTGGTGCATTACTCTGTGAGCGATTGGCGCGAGTACACGGAGGCGCCCTTCGTAGCGGCCGGACAACGCTGGGACACGCTTTTATGGGGATGGCTCAACGAATGGCGCGTGCAGCTTCCACCGCAGCCGGAAGGAACGCTTCTGCGTTACCATGTTTTTGCGCGCCTTCCGGAACAGGGAGCGGGGCATGAAAGCCCAAATTTGCTCTATGCCGACGCTCAATCCTCCCAGGCGGACAAAGCAGACCAATACGCGATTTGGTACGGCAAGGACCAAGCTCCTGAGTGGAGCAAATCCGCCCGCATCTACCAGATTTTTGTGGACCGTTTTAACCCGGGGCAGGGGAGGGATTGGCTCCAGCAGCAAGACCTGACGCGTCCGTTCGGCGGTACCCTGCGCGGGGTGATTGAAAAACTGGCTTACATCCGCGACCTGGGATTCAATGCAATCTGGCTCACGCCAATTTTCGCCAGCCCCAGCCACCACGGATATGACACCAGCGATTACCTGCGCATTGAACCACGTTTCGGCAGCCTGGCTGATTTCGAGGAGCTGGTAGCCAAGGCGCATGCGCTTGGACTGCGTGTCATCCTGGATTTCGTTGCCAACCATGTTTCAGACCAACACCCGGCGCTGCAAGAAGCACTCAAGTCAGCGTCCAGCCCCTTTGCTGCCTGGTTTAAGTGGGAGAAGTGGCCGGAATATCAGAGCTACTTTAACGTGCGCAGTATGCCCGAACTGAACCTGGCGCCCGGTTCACCCGCCAAGGAGCACCTCCTGGAGGCGGCGCGGTACTGGTTGCGCCTGGGGACAGACGGATACCGCCTGGATTATGCCATCGGCCCTGGTATGGATTTCTGGGTAGAGTTCCGAAAAACTTGCCGGGAGATGAACCCGGAGGTCTGGACTTTTGGCGAGGTTACCCGACCGGCTGATCAGCAGCTCAGCTTCGCGGGAGGAATGGATGGCACATTGGACTTCCTCACCTGCCAGGCTTTGCGGGAAAGCTTTGCTTTCCGCTCCAAACCAGTCTCCTGGTTTGCCGGTTTTTTGCAGGCGAGCCAGGCTTTTTTTCCGCGGGAATTCAGCCGACCGGCTTTTCTGGACAATCACGACATGAATCGCTTCCGGTTTGCGGCAGGCGGGAGCCTGCAGCGTTTAAAGCTCGCCCTCACCTGGCTGTACCTGCTGCCGGGGCAGCCGCTGGTGTATTTCGGCACGGAAAACGGCCTTTCCCAGGCGCTGTCCATCCACGACCCCGACGCGATTGGCTTTGACCAATCCCGTCTGCCAATGAATTGGGAGGAGATTGACCAGTACAACGAGCTGGCGGAGTTCGTTCGAGGCTTGAGCGCTTTCCGGGAGCGTTTTCCGGGATTGGTGGATGCGTATTGGCAGCTGCTGGCGCTCGATGATGAGAGCGGAACCGCGCTGTGGCGGGTACGCCTGGCTGGCAGGTCCTTCTTTGCTGCCCTGAACCGCGCGGAAGAGCCCCGGACTATTTTTATCCCAGAGGATGCTTATGGGGGCGACCAGACAGTCGTCGATTTGCTGACGGGCGAGCAAGTGCCTGCCACCTCTGGCCGCATCCGTATCCCGGCTGAAAGCTTGCTTGTGCTCGCGAACAGGGCTGGTGATTCGCAGGATCGTCAGCGAATACCCGCTGCAGTATATCGGTGCAGCGGCTGAATTACCAGCTTCCTGAAGCTTTCCCAGCTATAATTGTGCCTTGGATATTCCACAAAACAGATTGCATATGGCGAACCGTTTAAAATCGTTTCTGACAGGTTTTCTTACCATCCGCCCGGAGGATGAGGTTCCGCAGAGCGTGGCGAAGAATTTCCGCCACAATGTGACCATGGGCAGCCTCGACCTGATGTTTTTCATCTTCGGGGATAGTTTTGGTTCCATCACCACCATTATGCCGGTATTTGCTGCCACATTAACCAAATCCCCGCTGCTGATTGGGTTAATCCCTGCCATCGCGAACTTTGGTTGGTATATGCCGCAAATGTTTTTATCCTCCTACGTCTCAGGCCTTAAACGGAAACATCCTTTTGCGGTCAGATTGGCTGTGGTGGAACGCATTCCTTACATCTTTTTCCCGCTGCTGGCGCTGCTCGTGCCAGGTCTTCCGAAAGCCACCGCGCTCATCTGGCTCTTTATCCTGATAACCTGGCGAGGGCTTGCCAGCGGGTTGATCGCGCTGCCCTGGCAGGAAGTAATGGCGAGCGTAATTCCCATCACGCATCGGGCGCGATTCTATGGCATTTCGCGTGTGTTGGCCCAGCTGATGGGCATCCTCAGCTCGGTGATCGCCACGATTTTCCTCAGCCGGCTGCCCTACCCACAAAACTACGCCTTATGTTTTGCCACCGCGGTAGCCGCGCAGTGGGTTTCTTTCTATTTCTACTCGCGCATGCGCGAACCGGCATGCGAGGAAGAAATACCCGCAAGCACAGACCTGGATACCGGCGCAGACCAATTGCCAGAACAGGAGGAGGGTAAACCTGCCAGGAAGATCCTTGACCTGGAACTCTTTAGCGCGATCCTCAAACGGGATAAGAACTTCCGCTACTACCTGATCGGACGTTCCGTGATATTTTTAGGCGCGATGTCAAGCGGATTTCTGGCTGTTTACGGCATCCAGCGCTTCAACCTGTCTGATTCGCGCGCGGCAGTGTTCACCGCGCTGCTCTACTTCAGCGGCATTATCGGTTACAGTGTGGGCGGCGTGCTCGGCGATAAAGTGGGGCCGAAACGCATTGTGGTGGTGTCCGTTCTCATCTGGGCCATCGGGATGGTGGTAGCCATTCTGGCGCGCAGTGAATGGGTCTATTACCTGGTCTTTCTGATGTTCGGATTGAACACCGCTGGGATGGTACTGGGGGACTCAATTCTGGTGATGGAGCTGGGCGAAGAGAAACTGCGCCCGACCTATCTGGGGATGGCGCGCAGCCTGACGGGCGTTTTTGTGCTTGTCGCTCCGGTCTTTGCCGGCGCTCTCGTGGAAGCGTTTGGGTATAATGCCATGTTTACTGTCAGTCTGGCGCTGACCTTGTTGGGAGCGGCTATCATCAGCCGGGTGAAAGACATCCCACGGCGGACGCGCCTTCTGAGAAGGGATAGCGCTTCTTCTTGATTATTCCTGGGTATCCCCGCTCATTGGAATAATGCGGGGCGCAGGATGCTGTTGATAGAAGTGGAGGTTTTATTTCACTGAAACAATCACCTTCTCTACCAAACTTTCATACGGTCATAACCTATGTGCCTTATGGAGCGTATCAGCGCCGGGATATATTTATCTGAATCAATGGACCAACAAGTGTTGCGTGTAGCCATATTCGCCCCAACCAATCAATAAAAAATTGCTCTGAAGCACATCTATGTTACAATTCCTTAATCATTTGTTGCTGTGAGAGAGACCCGCGCTGTTCAGCGGGGGAGATTGCCTCGTGAAAAGAAAAAAAGCAATTCCTGATAACTCCCAATACCAATTAATGCTCTTGACCAACTAACTTGATATGGAAACTCTCTCTTCAATTTCAAACAACAAAATCCTGGAATTGGAATACAATCCCCAAAAAAGCTTAGGAGGGCCATGAGTGAGAGAGTCACTTTTTTTATTGATGGAACAAATCTTTACTTCGGATTGATAAAAGACCTTCAACGGCTTGACCTCGATTTTCAGAAGCTGGTGCTAAAACTCCTTAACGGCAGGACATTATCCCGGGTTTATTATTACGCTGTTGCGCCGACTGAGGAGCAGGCCATCCTGGAGACAGAAATTGAACGATTTAGACGACAGATGAAGTTTCTGGAAGCGCTGCGTCGCATCCCCTACTTTGAGGTCATCCTTGGGCGTTTGGTCTTTCACAACGGGACTTACATCGAAAAAGGGGTGGATATTGCCATCGCCGTGGATATGCTCGACCTGCAAAGCACCTACGAGACCGCGGTGCTTATCTCCGGCGACTCGGACTTTTGCCGGGTAGTCCAGGTTGTCAAGCGAGGCGGCAAGCATGTGGAAAACGCGACGACCAGGACCCTTTCCTCCCGAGAATTGCAGCAGTCCTGCGACGTTTTTCACTTGTTGGACGATGAATACCTCAAAGACTGCTGGCGCTACAAAATATCGGGTTTCTTGAATCAGTAGCCAATGAAGAGCTCAATCCTGGAATCGGAAATCCTGGAACAAGCCGCTGTGCTGCGCCGCCTGCTCGCGGGTGGTGTGGAGCAGGTGCAGGCCTTGGTTAATCCGCTGAGGGACCAGTTTGGCTACATTCTCATCGCTGCCCGGGGCAGTTCCGACAACGCGGCACGTTACGCCCAATATCTGTTTCAGATTGTCAATCGAATTCCGGTCGCCCTGGCGACTCCATCGGTATTTTCGGTATACCGCACACCCCCAAAACTGGAGGGGGCGCTTGTGCTTGGCATTTCCCAATCCGGGATGTCGCCGGACGTGATTTCCGTCCTTGAAGCCGCCCGCGCCCAAAAGCGCCCAACGATTGCCATCACCAACATTCCGGGCTCGCCTCTCGAGGCTTCCGCGGACTGCACGCTCGCGCTTGGGGCAGGTCCTGAGCTTTCGGTAGCGGCAACGAAAACGTATACCAGTTCGCTGGCAGCCGTCGCGTTGATTTCTGCCGTGCTTGCAGGGGAGAAACGCCGCCTGAATGCGCTCTCCAGACTGCCAGACCAGGCGGAAGCCGCTCTGGAGCTCTCTCTGGCGCTTGCGCCGCGTATGGAACGATTTCGCTTCATGCAGCACGGAGCCGTCATCGGGCGCGGCTACAACTACAGCACTGCTTTCGAGATTGCCTTGAAGCTCAAAGAACTCACCGGCGTCACGACGGTACCGTATTCATCCGCGGACTTGCTGCACGGGCCAATCGCCTCGCTGCACAAGGGCTATCCACTGCTGGCTGTGGCGCCTTCGGGTGTGATGTACCGCGATGCTGCCGCGTTAATCCGGAAAGCCAGACGCCTCGGCGCGGAACTGGTGGTCATCTCCGACCGGGAGGAAGCGCTGGAGATGGCGCAGCTTGCCCTTCCGCTTGCGCCTGGCACCCCGGAGTGGCTTTCCCCTATCCCGGCGGTCATCCCGGGGCAGGTATTAGCCTGGCAAATGGCACTCGCCCGCGGACTGGACCCCGACCATCCCAGGGGATTATCCAAGATTACGGAGACTTTTTAAGGCGGCAATCATTACAGGTTTCCCAGCCTGGAAGGATTGAGAATCAAAACAGGCGGATGCATCACATCCGCCTGTGCTTTATATTGCTTACCTTTAGATAAAGAAATGGGTATTGGTCGTGGTGGCGTCGGCAGCCATGGTCGCGACGCCAGCGATTTCCACGTCGTCGAGCAATTCCTCGCGTTTGATGCCCATCAAATCCATTGTCATCTGGCACGCCAGGAGTTTGACGCCGTTTTGCTGCGCGGTTTGAATCAACTGTGGCAGGGAATCAATGTTCTTTTGTTTCATAATGCTTTTAATCATGCCAGTTCCCATGCCCAGCAAGTGCATCTGAGAAAGAATGGTCTTGTTCGCGCCGCGGGGCATCATCCAGCCAAACATGCGTTCAATCAGATTCTTCTTGACCGCGGGCGGGTTATCCTTGCGCAGCAGGTTCAATCCCCAGAAGGTGAAGAAGAGCGTCGCTTGCTGACCCATGGACGCGAAACCGTTGGCAATAATAAACGCCGCTATGGCTTTATCCAGGTCGCCAGAGAATACAACCATAGTCAGACCTTTTTGTGAGCCATTTTGCGCGCCAGTATTACTCAGCGCAGAGGAAGCTTCCGTCGCTTCGGCAGTCAGGCCTTTTTGCACGCGGGCGGTAATCACGCCGCCTGAATTCTCCAGGCTGAGCAGGGTGTTGCCGGTTGTCTGCGTCCAGGCGCCAACGTCGTTGGCAAAACCGTAGTCGGTGGCTTTTACAGTGACAACATCTCCTTCTTCCATTTCCTTGACTTTATTGTACAGCTTCAGGATTGGACCGGGGCACTGCAAACCACAGGCGTCCAGCTGGTATTCGCTGGCAGAAGGGGCTTGGGTGTTAGCGGTTATGCTGGGAAGGGTCATTTTTTTGGTCTCCGGTTCAGGTGTGTTGGACTGTGGGCTGACGGCATACGCGTAGGTCTTATAGCCGCCGCTAAGGTTATAGGCATCAAAGCCGCTCTGGCGCAGCACCCGCGCCGCGAAGTACGAACGCTGCCCCGAGGCGCAGTACACCAGGATTTTGCGGTCACGGGGGAGCTCGCCCAAACGCTGGCGCAGCTGCTGCATCGGAATCAGGTGGCTGTCGGGGATGCTGCCAAGCGTGCCTTCTTCGGGCAGGCGGGCATCCAGGATGAACCATTCGCTGCGGTCCAGGGAATCCACATCGTTCCAGTGCTTCACCGGCGCGTCTCCGCGCAGGATATTCCCGGCAGCAAAACCAGCAATATTCACAGGGTCGCGCGAGGAACCAAAGGGCGGAGCATAGCAAAGTTCCAGCTCTTCCAGGTCATACACGCTCAGCTTGCCTTTGATAGCGGTGGCGATGACATCGATACGCTTCTCCACGCCGTCCGGTCCAACGGCTTGCGCGCCGTAGATGCTTCCGTCCTGAGGAGAGAAGAGCAGCTTTAGCGCCATTTGGGCGGCGCCGGGATAATAAGACGCGTGACTGTTGGCGTGGATAATCACTGATTCAAAGGGCAAAGCCGCCTGTTCCAGCTGGCGCTGGTTCAAACCTGTGGAAGCTACGGTCAGGTCAAACACCTTCACGACGGATGTGCCCTGCACGCCGGGGAATTTTGTGGGTCTCCCTGCGATTGCATCCGCGGCTGTGCGTCCCTCCCGGCTGGCAGGCCCGGCGAGCGCCAGAAAAGTCGCTTGATTGAGAATATTGTGGGTCAGTTGGACAGCATCGCCAACAGCATAGATGTCCGCATCGGAAGTTTGCATCTGGTCATTTGTCGCGATTGTCCCGCGCACGCCCAGCCCCAACCCGGCAGCTTTCGCGAGGGAAGTTTCCGGGCGCACGCCGATGGCCAGCACAACCATATCCGTTGGCAAGGATTTCCCGCTCGAGAGGTTCACCCGCAGACCGCCGTTCTCTTCCGCCATTTCAATGCTCTTCAGTCCGTCGCCCAATACCAATCCGACCTTGTGAAATGCCAGGTGATGATGGACCATGGCAGCCAGTTCAAAATCCACGGGCGCCATAACCTGATTGAGCATTTCCACGACGCTCACCTGAAGACCTTTATCCTCCAGGTTTTCAGCAATCTCAAGACCGATGAAACCGCCCCCAACCACGACCACGCGCTTGGGGCTGGCTTCGGTCAGGAAGCGTTCAATCGCGTCCATCTCAGGGATATTGTGCAGAACGAAGACTCCCGGCAGGTCCACGCCGGGCAGGGGCGGCACAAGCGGAACGGCGCCTGTGGCGAGTACCAGTTTGTCATAGGATTCCTGATATACCCGTCCGGTCGTCAGCTCTTTCACCGCGACGGTTTTGTTCTGCCGGTCAATCGAGAGCACTTCGCTGTTGGTGCGCGCTTCAACCCTCAGCATATCCCGTAAAGTTCCGGGAGTGACGACCAAAAGCTGGTCGCGGTCCTGAATCACCCCGCCAATGTGGTAAGGAAGTCCACAATTGGCGAAGGAGAGATACGGCCCCTTCTCAAACATGATAATTTCCGCGCTTTCATCGACCCGGCGCAAACGGGCTGCTGTACTGGCGCCGCCCGCGACGCCTCCCACAATTACAACTTTCATGCTTCACTCCTCGTTGCTGAAATCTTCATTTGGCGGATAAGAACATTGGATAGCAGCAGTCAGTTTCGCCCGTTCTGACAACTGTTGGTTAAGCACCTGACGCAGCAAGTCCAACGCATCCGTAATGCGCGTGTCGGCCAGTGTGTACAGGTTGGACGTGCCGCGTTTTTCAACCCGAACAAGGGATCGGTCTCTAAGAACCCTTAGGTGGCGGGAGACGGTGGACTGCGGAAGCTTCATCCGGTCCGTCAGTTCCCCCACGGAATGCGGACCTTCTCTCAGGATGTAGAGCAATAAAATGCGCGTGGGATCACCTAACGCGTAACACACCTTCTGGTGCAGCAGCAGGATTTCAGCTTCCGTGACGCTGCTGCGCAATACACTTGGTGAGGTTTTATTTTCCAGGCTCATTTTCTTCTTCCATCCGCATAAACGGATGAAGTGTATCACAATATGTGAAAAATTGAACAAATTTCTCCACAAATTACTCCGGATGCAATGATATGTTTTTCACTGGCAATCCCTTTCACGTTCCAGCTTTCGGCTATAATCATATTTCTGGATGGCAAACATGCCTGCTATAAAGTCCAGCGTAAACAAATGTTTTGCCAAAGGTGCCTATGCTTTTCGTCGATAACCAAAACCAACATGATCCCGCGCTGAACCTTGCCCTGGAAGAATATCTGATCCGCAACATCGCCCCGGAGGAAGAATTGCTGTTGTTCTATATCAACGAACCTTCCATCATTATCGGCAGGCACCAGAACACGATTGCCGAAATCAACGTGGAATACGTCCGGGAGCAGGGGCTGCACGTGGTTCGGCGGCTTTCGGGCGGGGGCGCGGTGTACCACGACCTGGGCAATCTGAATTTCAGCTTTATCGCGCCGAACATGGGGGGGAGTTTTGCGAATTTTCAGAAGTTCACAGCACCGGTCATCAAAGCCCTGCGGGACCTGGGCGTGCCGGCAGAACTGAGCGGGCGCAATGACATCCTGGCAGAAGGTCGCAAGATATCTGGAAACGCGCAGTATGTTTCCGGCGCGCGTATGGTCAGCCATGGGACCTTGCTCTACAACTCAGACCTGGATGAAATTGGAAAAGCGCTGCACGTAAAAGCCTCCAAGATTGAGTCGAAGGGGATTAAGTCCGTGCGCAGCCGGGTCGCCAACATCACCGAGTTTTTGACTGAGCCAGTAGACATCCTCAGCTTTCGCCGGCAAGTTCTGCTGGGGGTATTCCAACAGCAGGCTGCTTCCGGCTCAGTAATTCCGGAGTATCAGCTTACGCCGGCGGATTGGTCAGCTGTACAGCAGCTCGCGCGGGAACGCTACCAGTCCTGGGAGTGGAATTATGGCTCCTCGCCCGCGTTTAACTTGCGGCGGTCGGTGCGTTATGCCGGCGGGGAAATCGAAGTTTATTTAGTCGTTCAGAAAGGCATGCTGCAAAGTGTCAGATTCATCGGTGATTTCTTCGGACAGCGCGATGTGACTG
>JBCFBH010000045.1:11892-15974 GCA_038562595.1 Anaerolineaceae bacterium | reverse complement strand
AAGGAAACCGAAGCCGACTACCGCTACTTCCGTGAGCCCGACCTGCTGCCCGTGGTGCTTTCCGCCGAAGAAATCGCGGCGGTGCAGAACAGCCTGCCCGAGCTCCCGCTTGCCCGGCGGGCGCGCTTTATCCAGGATTACCAGCTCTCCGCCTACGACGCGGATATCCTCACCGGTGAGCGCAGCCTTTCGGATTATTACGAGGAAAGCGTGCGGCTGAGCGGCGGGGCAGCAAAAGTGGTTTCCAATTGGATGATGAACGACCTCAGCCGTCTGATGAATGAGACCGGTAAGAGCGCCGCGGGGCTGCACCTGCGCCCGGCAGACCTGGCGGAGATTATCCGGATGGTGGAGGGTGGAAAGATTAACCCAGCCACCGGCAAGAGCCTGCTGGGTAAGGTGGAAGCCGGCGGGGGCAGGCCCACGGAGATTGTGGAGCGCGAAGGGCTGGGACTGATCGCGGATGAGGACGCCCTCAGTCAGCAGATTGCGAGCGTATTGGCTGAATCCCCGGCTGAAGTGGAGAGCTTCAGAGCCGGCAAGGAAAGCTTGCTGGGTTGGTTTGTGGGCCAGGTGATGCGCCGCACAGGCGGGAAAGCCGACCCGAAACGCACGCGCGAGCTTTTGCTGGAGCAGTTGAAGCGTTAAGGAAAGCGGGCTGACCATCGCCGGCATTGACGCCGGGCTTTGAATTGCATAAAATAGAGTGCACGCGGGCGTCGCCAAGTGGTAAGGCATTAGCCTTCCAAGCTAACATTCGCCGGTTCGAATCCGGTCGCCCGCTTTTTTGTTTTAACATGAGCCGGTCCGAACACCCTCAGGGGGTGCGATGTCCGGTCGCCCGCTTTTTCTATTTAAACGTCTCAGTTTTAGAAAGCGCCAGCCGGTTCGAACACCCTCAGGGGTGCAAGGTCCGGTCGCCTAACGATTCGTCTTTGCGAGCCATTTTGCCATTCTCCCCCAAGGGAAAAACTGCTGCGTTTAGGGCAAAACGGCGTGGCAATCTGCCTTTCTCCCCACTAAGCGGGGACATTGACCTTCAGGTCTCCGTCGCGATGTTCGTTGATGATGGGAGACCTGGCAGTCAAGGGCGTTGCATGGTCAGAAGACTGTGCAAGAACAAGCTTGTCATCCTGATGAATGAGTTCAAACCATATGAGACGATTATGGGATTAAGCCAGGGTGGTAACGTTGAATATACTGTTTCGGGGTCAGATTGTCCAGAGCGCGGTGTGGGCGAATGTTGTTAGCGACCCACTCCCGGTTTTTCACGCCCCTGTTCAAAGATTACAAATTTTCTGCGGGGGCAAACACGGCATAGAATTCGTCTGAATGCGTCCGATCGGCTCTCTCAGCACGCCTTTGCGCTCTTATGACCTATCGGTCACATTCCACAGCAAGCAACGCCCGGCAGAGCTCTTTGGTTTCCCTGATAAAATTGCCGCATGCCCAGACCGCCTCTCAACATTTCCGCGCTCTATGCCAGCTTTAACTCCCCCGCTGCCAGCTTTGATTGCGGCCTGCTCTGCGCGCCCCACAACCCCCGCGGCATTCCCTTCTGCTGCGATATCTGCTGCGCTGTTCCCGTCGCTTACCATGAGGAATGGGAGTACCTGCGCCCGCGCACCAGGCTCTGGCACCCCTGGCGGGGGGACGAATGCGCGGCCGAGCCCGAAGACCCCAGCCGCCTGGAAGCCGACACCCCCGGGCATATGCGCCTGCTGGCCTGCCTGGGTCCGCAAGCCTGTCAGCGGGAATACCGCAGCATTACCTGCCGGCAGTTTCCTTTCTTCCCCTACATCACCGCAGACGACCGCTTTCTCGGGCTGGCTTACCACTGGGATTTTGAACCAAGCTGCTGGCTCATCAGCCACCTGGAGGCAGTCAGCCCGCAGTTCCGCGCGGAGTTTATTGAAACCTATGACCGATTGCTGGTGGATTGCCCGGAGGATTACGACTCCTATTATTATCTCTCGGAAGAAATGCGCGAGGTTTTCCTCCAGACGCGCCGGCGCATCCCGCTGCTGCACCGCAACGGCAGTTTTTACCTGCTCAGCCCACGCTCCGGCAGGCTTTCCGGCGCGGACCCGGCGAAATACCGGCGTTTTGGGCCTTACCGGCAAACCGCACCGTCCGAATAACCGGGTTCAGGGTAGACTCCCGCGGCAGGAATTCAATCAAGAGAAATTGCCTGTCCCAGAGCAAGGTCAAACACATGTGAGACGATAGAGCTTTACAAAAAAGCGCAATGGAGTCATCCCAAATCTGGCATCGCTGCTCGCCGCGCTGGCATATACCGGAAAAGAAGGGGGAAACACCCCCCCCCTTTTTTAATCATTTCATCTCTGAATTGGGCGAACGAGGCGTCTCTGCCAAAGCAGGCTTGTTCAATGCCGCGCTCATTGTTCGCGGACGGCTTTGGATTTCCACCAGCCTTTCGCGGGGCATGCTGCTGCCTGGTGTGCCCTCCCGAAACGGAGCGATATTTAGCGTGCTATGCGCCTTGAGCCTCGCGCTGTTGGGGGCTTTCCCGCTGAATTTTTACAGGCAGCATACAGCCTCCGCGTGGTCTTTCTTCCGCGCTGGAATGGTCATGCTCATCATCTTTGCCACCGCGATTTTTTCGCTGAGAGATGTGGCGAGGAACCTACCTCATCTCAGCGCAATGGGCAGGAATACCGTGAAGACGCGCGGATCGAGAAAAACCGCGTACCCGACCAGGTGAATTTCATCGGTAGCGCTCACCTTGTTCCAGATAATCTGCGTGGGGGTTATGCTTGTGGGGGCATCCTCCCCGTAGTAATCCAGGTATACCAGCGGCGCGGGGTAGTTTAGTACAATGGTGTAGTCAATCGAGTATCCGCTGTAGTTCCCAGCCCAGCCAAACCAGATTTCATTTCCAAAATAATCCGTAGCCGGCATGACCAAGTCAAAATCGATGTCAATCCAGGTAATCCCAGTGGAACATGAGCATTCCAAACGTCGTAAGTCAGGGTCCCACAAGCAGACTGTGTCCGGGCTCCCCTGGTAGCTCAGATTTTGCAGATAAGGCCCAAATTGACTGCTGACGACATAATAGAAGTGTGTCCCGAGGCTGCCGTCATAGTCTTCGTGAATGTGTGCGACACCTGTCCCAAATGGTTCAAATGAGGCCACAGTAACTGTGGAGACAATCGACACTTCTGTTTCCTTGATGTCCCCCGGGTTGGACATTGCGGCAGCGGGTTGCGTCAGGCTCAGCACGGCAAATAGAACCAACAAGAAACAACAAAACTTTCGCATCTTTCCTCCTGTTAAAAAAACTACATCAAATTGGTCTGAGTGGTTAAGTAAAACTAAAACGCTTCTGCATGGTGTAATAACCCCGCCTAAGGGTGTAGCCCAGCAAGCGGTCTATCGCGAGCATAGGTTCGTTGGCAGCGTTGTGGTGCGTGCGCACCTTTTTCGCCTTCAGGACATCGCGCGCGTAGCGCAGCGCCAGCACCTTGACCGCGGTGCCCAGCCTTCTGCCGCGGTAGCGCTCATCCACGCCGGTGAACAGGTTGTAGGCGTAATCCTCTCCCGTAAAGCGGGTGATCGCGCTCATGGCCGCCCAATTGCCCGTCATGCTGTCAATCGCCACCATCTGCCCGGCGGGGATGTACCAGTCGGCAGAGCAAACTTTGCTTTGGAAGTCTTCAAACGAATCCCAGGCGTGCTCTCCACTGGCACCCACAGTCTGGCTTGAGGTTGTGTCGTTCAGGACAAAAAGCTTGCGCTGGGCGTCTTCCGTGTTGCCAAGCGCTTCCATAGACGTGAACACAAAGCCATCCGTTTTCAGTCTGGCAATCGGCGCGTCGTAGTCGGCTTTGTCGAAGTCGTTCAGGTCCAGGCTCATTCCAAGCTGGTGGTACTTTTCCACGAAGTCCCTGGCGCGCAGGAATGCCAGACCCTCCAGGCAATCATCCAGCACCGTCGCCTCAAACACCTGGACCCCGGCCGCCTGAACTGTCTGCTCTGCGTCCTGGAAGAGCAGGCTGCCGACCCCCTGCTGCCTGAACTCCGGCGGCACAATCAGATAAAGGTACGCCCTCTGAGAGCTA
>JBCFBH010000045.1:0-11882 GCA_038562595.1 Anaerolineaceae bacterium | reverse complement strand
CCCAGGTGAAGCCAAGCATTCGCCCGGCAGGGTCTTCAGCGCCTTTGAGATGCAGGATGATGTCTTTATCCCGGGAATATTCCTCGCGCAGGCTTTCCTCGCTGGATGGCTCGTCCATTTCACTGATAAACAGAGCCGCCATCGCTGAAAAACGGCGTTCCACGTCTTGGTCTTGCAGGCTGAAATTTTCCATAAAGTTTGCTCCGGGCGGTTTTTGAGCGGCGGTCTGGGCACGAAACTGGTGTTTTTGGCCCAGATATAGAGGGCGCAGCACGCGCTGTTTAATCCCTCGTTTTGTGTACAGAAAAGGGCTATGTGATTGTCTGTGGGTCTGATCGTCACATTATAGTGAGAATTCGTGAGAAATAAAAGCCTTTTGAGGATCTAAGCTGCGTATCCAGCTCGCAAAGGCAGGACGGCTTTGGCGTCCCAGCCAGGCATCCGCTCTGGGCTTCGCATGCGCGCGCAGATCGCTGACTGGCTACCGGTAACCTTCCGCCTGCAGGTTGAACAGATGGGCGTACGGTCCGCCGTGCTGCATAAGTTCCGCGTGGCTTCCCACTTCCAAAATGCGCCCTTCCGAAAGCACCACAATCCGGTCCGCCATGCGCACGGTGGAAAATCGGTGGGAAATTAGCACGGCAATCCGTCCGTGCATCAGTTCGCGGAAACGCTTGTAGATTTCATACTCCGCTTCGGCGTCCAGAGCGGAGGTCGGCTCATCCAGAATCATCACTTCCGCGTCGCGCATAAACGCGCGCGCCAGCGCTATCTTCTGCCACTGACCGCCGGAGAGCTCCAAGCCTTTTTCCCAACGCCGGCCCAAAATCGTCTCATACCCGTCGGGCAGCTCCTCAACCACCTTGTCCGCGCCGCCCCGCTCCGCTGCTGCGCGCACTTTTTCCAGGTCATCCACTGCGTCAATCTGCCCAAAACCGATGTTCTCGCGCACGCTGAACTGATAGCGCGCGTAGTCCTGGAAGATAACCCCGAAGCGCTGGTACAGACTGTTCAGGTCATATTCGCGCAGGTCGCGCCCATCCAGCAGGATGGCGCCTTCGGTCGGGTCATACAGGCGCGTCAGCAGCTTGACCAGCGTGGTCTTGCCGGCTCCATTCAGGCCTACCAGCGCGATGCTTTCCCCCGGTTGAATGAACAAATTGATATCCTTAAGCACAAAATGGTCCGAGCCGGGATACTTGAACGAAACATTGCGGAATTCGATGCCTTCTTTAATCAGCGCCGGGGCGGTAAGTCCATCGCTGGGGTTTGAAAGCGCGGGCGTGATTTTCAGGTAATTCAGCAGGTTGTCCAGATACAAATTATTCTCGTAGATGCTGTTAAAGTTATCCAGCAGGGAACTGATGGAATTCTGCGATTGCCGGAAGATGGACAGGAACATGGTCATGTCGCCCAGGGTGACCGCCTGAATAATCGTCCGGTAAATTACCCACACATAGCTGCCGTAATAGACCAGGCTGGAAAGCACGCCCCAGCCCAGGCCCGCCAGTGTGCGCTTACGCGCAATTGCCATATCTTCGTCGAAAAAACGGATGAAGAGCGCCTTAAAGCGCTTAAGCAGTGGTTCCCCCAGCCCGAAAAGCTTGATTTCCTTGAAGGTTTCGTTGCCCGTTAAGAGCATTTCCAGGTACGAGAGCAGGCGCATCTCCGGCGCGCGGCGGTAGATCATGCGGTAAGACATCTCAGCAAATTGCGTTTCCGAAAGGAAGCTGGGGATGGCTGCGGCGAACACGATCAGCGCCAGAAACGGGCTGAAGCGCACCAGCAGGGCTATCAACGACACCAGCGTGATCGTCTGCTGCGCGATTTGCATGGTCGCTGTGACAATCGAAAGTGCCGCGCTGTCCGATTGCCGGCGGGCGTTTTGTAAAACGTCATAAAAAACCGGATCTTCAAAAAACTGCAGGTCCAGGCTGATGGCTTTCTGGATAATCAGGGTGTTGACGTGCGTGGTCAGCTGCAAGCTCATCATGCGGTTGGAAAGCACGCGCGCCTGGTTCACCACTGCGCTCACCAACACAAGCGCAAGCTCCAGCAAAACTATCGGCAGCACTTCCAGCATGCCAGCCTCCCAAGCTGCATGCGCGTTTACCACCTCCAGAATCTTATCGACAATCAGCTTGCCAACCCAGGCTTGCGCCGCGGGCATCAGCGCCGCGATAGGAGTCAGCCCGAAATTGAACAGGGCGTTTTGTTTGCTGGCAGCCCAAACCAACTGAAAAGCGTTGGAGGCGTTGCGCAGCGCCTTGAAGAAGTTTTTGATGCTGAAATGCCCGTTGGAGTTTTCAGTTTGCTGTTTACCCCCGGATGGGTACGGGGTTGGTTTGTGGTCGCCTTTCATACATACTTCCCTATCGCTGCGTTATGGACCCGCACAGATGGTCATTATACTGCCTTGCCTGGGCTGCTGCGCGGAGTAAAGCCCTTGGCGCCGCTCCCGAAGCCAGCCTCATCTGGAGCTGTGCGTGGGCTTATCAGCGCTGCTGTGGCTGCTCACACGCCCGGAAATGCGCATTCCGCGGCGGCTGGCACTGCTCTTTCCTGCCCTCATGGCAGCAAGCACGCTGACGGCCTTTTGTACGTTGGGGATGAGCCTGAGCGGCGGCTTTCCTGGAAAGGGCGGCGTTGGCGCGTCCCGCGCTGGAAGTGGCTTTAAACATATCAGGGGCAGCGCAGGGCTGCCCCCGATATCTGTTTTGTACCGGGTTTTGAGGTCCGCTCGAAAGGGTGTTTCTGGGCTAATCCTACCCTTCACTCGCGCAGCAGCTAAGCTTAGCAGGCGCCCCCAAATTCAGCCCTGAAAGCTTCTGCCAGGGTCTCCACCCAACCGTCCACCGGTTCCAGCCGACCGAAGAAGAAGCGCAGCACGGGCGGCTCCTCCCGAAAACGCAGCCCGCCGATCAACTCTCGGTGGGCAAACAGCCATTTCAGGCGGTCCGCCGCATATTCAATGTGGGAGAGCGTAAAGGTTCGCCGCGGCAGCGCCAAACGCACCAGCTCCATATCCGCCGGCACGTCGTTGCCCTGCGCGTCGCGGTCCATCGAAACGCTGCCGCGTTCCATTCCGCGCACGCCCGATACGAGATACACCGCTGCCGCCAGCGCGCCGGCCGGGTACAGGGATTGCGGCACCTGCGGGATGAAGCGCCGCGCGTCCACATGGCAGGCCAGCCCGCCTGCGGGGGTCACCACAGGCACGCCCAGCTCCACCAGGCGCTCCACAAAGTAAGCGATGAAATCCGCCGAACTGCTGGCGACGGACTGGGCGGTCATCTCGCGCAGCCCCACCGCCATGGCTTCCACTTCCTTGGTGGACATTCCGCCGTAGGTGGCAAAGCCTTCGTACACCGGCAGCCAGACCAGCAGCTTGTCAAAAGCCTCCCTGGAGTTGGTGGCTATCAGCCCTCCGCGCACCGCCGCGCTCTTGCGGCCGGACATATAAAAGATATCCACGGATTTCATCATCTCCAGGATGATTGCCTGAACGCTCCAGTCGGCGAATTCCGGTTCGCGCTGCTGAATGAAGTAGGCGTTTTCGGAAATCAAACTGCCGTCAAACACCAGCGGAATGCCGTGGCGGGCGGCAATTGCCTTGACGTCTTTCAGGTTTTGCATGGAAAAGGGCTGACCGCCAATGAGGTTGGTGGAGGCTTCCATGCGCACATAGGCGACGCGCTCCCGGCCCCACTCGCGGATCGCGGCTTCCAGTTTTCCCAGGTCCATGTTGCCCTTGAAGGGGTTGCTGGAGCTGGTGTTCAGCGCTTCATCCGCGCAAAGTTCCAGCACCTTGCCGCCAGCCAGGTCCACATGCGCCTTGGAGGTGGTGAAGTGGTAGTTCATCAGCACCACGCTGCCCGGCTGGACGAAAGCCTTGGCCAGCAGGTGCTCGGCAGCCCGGCCCTGGTGCACCGGCATCACGAATTGAAAGCCGAGCACTTCCCGCGCGGCTTCCTCCAGGCGATAAAAGCTTTCGCTGCCCGCGTATGCGTCGTCCGCCTGCATCATCGCGGCCAGTTGGCGGTCGCTCATCGCGTTGGTACCGCTGTCGGTCAGCATGTCCAGAAAGATATCGCGCGAGCGCAGCAGAAAGGTGTTGAACCCGGCGGTATGGATGGCTTCCAGGCGCTGCTGGATGGGCGGCAGCTGGGTTTCCTGCACGATTTTGATTTTGTGCATTTCAATGGGCAAAAGTTTTCCGGTAGATAAACGAATATTCATGAGGTTTTCCTTTTTATGAGAGCTGGGTTGATACAGGCAAAAGACCCGGCCGCGGTGGGCGGGATTACAGATTTGGATGAGGGACAGGCCCGGCGCGGGTCAGCCGGACATGCCCCTATAGATAATAATAGGTGGGGGTGTTTTTCTTCAGGGAAAGCGATAAGAGATTAATAAAAACTCACCATGCGCCCGATTGTATCATAATGATTGGAAAAGCAAGTGGTTTTGACATGGTTTTGACATGGTTTTGACATGGTTTTGGCAGAATGTGTAGCTCTATTATCTCTTCAGCACAATCCGCTCGAAATCTGCGAAAACCCATTGGTCCAATAATTGAGCAGCTTGACCACATTGTGAACATTATCGCTACTAAACTTATCCTTGCCCGTGCCTTTATGCGTTTCGCGGTCCTAACTTGCATCCACGACATCTGGAAATTCTTTCACAATTTTGGCGGATAGCCAGGGTGGCGAAGCTTTGAACTGTCGAGGGCTGGCAAAGGAGCTGCAAGCTTAGTTTGTGCGCGCGGCGCGCAGGCTGAGGGCTTGAAATAATAAACAATAAACCCGAGACATCCGGATTTCGCCATGCTTTAATACAAACATTCTCCCGTTTTCGGTTGATACCACCATCGCTAAAAAGACAGGAACGAAAGTAAAAAGCAGGGCTTGGACACAATCCCTGACCAAGATGTTTCGTGCTCTGAGGTTTCCGGTGGACAACACTGGAGTGATTAGAGGGGCAAGCATGAGCTTCTATCATTCACTCACGTAAAATCTACAGCAGGCTACCCTCTTACCTCAGCGTAGATTAAGCCTGCAGTGGATCTGATGCGCGGCTACCACCCGACCGAATTATCCCGTTTGCTCTCAGCGGTGCTGGTCCACCAGGATAGGATTGCCGTCCGGGTCCCGCAAAAGGAAGTAATCCGGTCCGCTGCAGAGCTCATCCGCTGCGCGCTCCGGGCTTAGCCCACGGGCTTTCAGTTCGCGCTGCAGGTCGCGCAGGTCGGTGAATTTCATCAGGTCCCGCGCTTCGGCGTCCCAACCCGGGTTAAAGGTCAGGGTGTTTTGCGCGAGCATCCCCTGGAACAGGCCGACGACGCAGCTTGCGTTCCTGAGAATCAGCCAGCCTTGCTCCGCCTCGCCCATAAACGCCTCAAAGCCCAGTTTCTCGTAAAAAGCCCGGGAGGCTTGGATATCTTTGACGTTCAGACTGAGAGAAAACGCGCCAAGCTGCATGGATTACTCCTTTTTTTCGCTTTCCCCTTCGGGAAGTGCAAAGGCGATAAGAGACCTGCCGGGGGAGAAGATGACCTTCCTGCTCCAGCGCCAAAACCAACCCGGCTCAGCCCCACAAAAAGGCTGTGCCGCGCTTGCCCATAATGGTATCGTCAAACACCAGTTCCGCCGGCGCGTCCGCCATCCCGGCGCACACCTGCAGCGGCATCAGGTGCTCTTCGCGCGGGTGGCAATAGCGCGCGTGAAGAGCCTGCTCCCACGCGCTCAGGCGCTGTTCGCGTTCCGCCTGGCTGAGCGGACCCGTGCAGGTCTCAATCAGCCAGTCCTGAAAGGCCTCGTTGGCGGGGTCGCGGGTTTCTCTTCCATCCCAGGAGAAGGCGCGCATGTTGTGGAAGGAAAACCCGGACCCAATCACAAGGATATTCTCCCCGGAAAGCCCACGCAGGGCGTTGCCAAGCGCGAGGTGCGCTTTTGGGTCCAGGCCGCGCAGCAAGGAAAGCTGCAGCGCGGGGATATCCGCGGCGGGATACATCATCTTGAGGGGGATAAACAGCCCGTGGTCAAAGCCGCGCTGTAGGTCCATGCGCGTTGGGATGCCCGCCGCCATGAACAGCTCTGCTATTCTCTTGGCAGCATCCGGGCTGCCCGGTGCGGGATAGTTGATCTGGTAAGCCTGCTCAGGGAAGCCGTAATAGTCGTAAAACATGGGCGGGTTGGCAGCCCCCAGCAGCGTCGCGGCGTTTTCTTCCCAGTGCGCGCTGATGACCAGAATCAGGTCAGGTTTGCGCAGCCGCTCCGGCAGGCGGCGCATGAACGTGATCATCTTTTGGTGGCTGGCATCCCCCAGGATGGGCAGCGGACCGCCGCCGTGGGAGAAGTACACAATCTGGGCTCCGGTTTTCGCGTGATTGGATGTGTCCATGCTGGCTTCCTTTGTTTAATATATTTCTCAGGCCCTCGTTCGCACCATCAGACCAAAGCGCGGCAGGATGAGAAGCGTGTCGGGTGAATGCCTATATTATAAGAGCCCGTCAGTTCAATCCCCAGCGCTGTCCAAGCCATGGCGCGGGGCAGCCGGGAATAAAACGCTGCTGCCATAGTGTCAGTAAGGATCAAATTCCAGCGGTCCGAACTGCTTTTTACAGTTGTTGCAAAAGTAAATCCCCAGGCCGTTATAGTTGGGCAGCAGATGCATTTTGGAGCATACCCCGCCCAGGTTCATGGAAAACTCCACAAGTCCGCAGTGGATCTTGGCGGTATCCGGCGAATCACAATGAGGGCAGCGCGGCAAGTCTGTGCTTTCGATGGACAAGGCTGATGGAATGAATCCCGGATACATTTCCTCCAGCCTCAACAAGGTTTTCAAATCTCTTCTTATCATCACGACCTCCTTATGTTTTGATGTCATCAGGAGTGGATGAACAGGATTAGCGGGGGGAAGATAGGACAATCAAAACCTGATAAATAAAAACAGAAACTTTTTTTCGAAAGCTATCTTTCGCACATCGAGACCTTTCGATCTCAGGGCACCGCTGCTGTTTCTTAAGCCGGTTGCCAGTCCGCTCGCGCGGACGTTCCTGATGTTGTAAAAATCATAATACAGCAAAATCAATGGGTGAGCAAAATAGATCACCGCACGCTTAATTGAAGGACTGCACCCAGCAGCTTTTTAAGACGCTCGCTCAATACAGGCAGAAACGGAGCACCCCCCAAAAAAGGCACAGTTCTTTACTGGTCCTCGGACCCAGAAAGGGCTTTGACCTTCGGGACTCAAAAGGTAGAGGGGGACGAAGTCAAGGTTTGCGCTTGGCACCCCGCGGGCAAAATTAAACACCCCTGCCCATTATGTTTCACTCTATGCCAACAAGGATATCGGCGCCTTCCACCTTTACGCTGTAGCTCGGTTCGTCCTTCAACTTCAGCTTCAGCAAGCCCAGCTTGAACTCCCCCGCCGCTTCACCGGTTCGAACGTCAAAGCGCGCGCCGTGCCACGGGCAGGTGACAATCCCGCCCTCCAGTTGGCCTTGCGCCAGCGGACCGCCGCGATGACTGCATTTATTGGCTATGGCATAATATGCGCCATCCACGTTTGCCAGGAGCACTTCTTTGCTTCCGACAAGCACCATAGTCATCGTGTTTGCCGGGATGTCTGCTGTCTGTCCTACTTTTACGTATTCCATTTTTCTCCTTGCGAATAATCCAGCCCTGAGCGCACTGTAATGGGGTGCATGCGTGTGTCCGACAATTTACACCACGGAAATTCTGCTGTGGATCCATTATGCCATAGGAAATGGCGTCTTCCCATTAGATAACACCCCTGCGAAAAGAAAATGAGCCCTCCATCTCTGGAAGGCGGTTCACATTTTCATTCGCGCAGCTTCTACCGTGCCATCACCGGGCGGAACTTATACCCGTACATCCGACCCGGTCCGCGGGGGACTGGTAATGATCAGCCTTTGATAACTTGCGTTAACTCCCGGAGTATTAGCAAGAACAAGAATTCGGTTATGATTTAAGTTGCTCAAGAAATTGAAGAATTTCTTCTCGCTCTTTCTTAAGAGCTGTATCAGTAATATCCATCGCTGGTTGAAATATATTTAAACTTTGTTCAAAGTGGTTAAACTCGTTCAATAATGTTTTCCGTGATAACAAGAAAACGCGCTTTTGTATATTGTCCAAATTATCATCTTTGAATGCTTTATCGATAATTCTTGTGAGCACATCGTACTTTTTTGTATTAATTTTGAATTTTTCCACCAGTGTTTTTTCAACTCTTAACCTCAAGTTGAAGTATGTAAGTATATGAACAAATGTTCTGTTTAGCATAGGATACTTGCCAGCATCAATTATTTCCCAAAAATCCAAATCAATATTAAGAATATCATCCATTGAAACAATAAAAGATTTTGACAAAAATGAGCACTCGAACAATTCGTTATAAACTTGGGTTAGATCTACAGTATTAGTACCATAACCGTGCATAATTCCAGTCAGATCATCTTTAATTTTGGGCTTATTCAAGATCTGAGAAAAACTTCTCATAAATGGCACCATGGCAACTAGATACTTATACTCATCCTTTAGAACTTCCTTCACCCCATCTCTAAAAAAATCTAATAGTTTGTTCATATAAAGAAGAAGAAATTGTTCTTCCTTCGTAACTGATACGAAACCGTTTCTTTCTCCATAAGAATTATTCAATAAATACAAGTTGAAAGATTGGGGTCTCTGATGTTCAAGTAGCGTAATCAAGTCTGTATTATGCGTCAATAAAATTTGGCTTTTTTGGTTAAGAAATTTTACGATTGCATATACGATTTTATTCTTATAAATTGAGTCAAAACTTGAGATTGGGTCATCCAAAACAATAACTTTTGCTTGAACCTTTTTTGCTTTCAACAATTCAAATGAAATAGAGATGAAATTTTGTTCGCCATTACTTAGCGAAAGGTTCTTTCTTTCCTCGTTAAGGAATTTTTTTTGTCCAAGGAGTAGTTCAAGATTTCCGTTCGAGTCCCGCTGGAGTTCAATTCTTCGATCAATACAATTGTTGACAAATTTTTCAATGAACAACACATCTTCACTTGTGAATTCCGGTTTTTCTGAAATAATTGTCTCATATTCTCGTTGGTATGAGATCAAATTAGTGCTATCAAGACAAGTTGCGAACATATTATTGAGCAATTTGTTCACTAACTCAAAATACTCGAGAAACTCTCTTATTACAGCCATGATGCAATCAGGTTTTTCCGAGATTGCCGATTGAGTAACGGCATTCTTAATACCAAAGGGATCATTCTCCCCAACTAGATTATGGATTTGCTCCAGTATTTCTTGAGTGGCTCTATCAAGACTTTCGAAAAAAGATTTTTTATCTTTTTGTTTTTTTTCTAAAAGAGATGTGCGCTCAATGGGATTATCGCAGATTACACATTCGTGAAGGTAGTAATACTTGGTTAATAGTGTAATTGCATCTGTACATTCCTCGACGCGTGAAAAAGAATGATCGATTTTTATGTTCTTCGCGGCAATATCAATTAATTGTTTAACAATTGAGATTTTGTTATTGTAGTCATTTACTAGAAAGCGGAGTTTAGATTCATCAAAATCATGAATATTTACAAAACACAGGTTTTCTATGTAGGATAGAAATTCAGAACGAACAATGTTTTTCCCTTTAGATTTCATGTTTGCTAAATCATTAATATAAAATTTAAGTTTTTCATCACATATTTTCTCGAGCAAAATAGCATCTTTTTTAGAGATTCCAAAATCTGATTTGAGCTTTGGAATTAATAACGCATTGAATAACTGCTCAAATCCGGCATCTATTGCCTTTTTTAGCTCATATTCCCTACGAATGTTATCCCCAAGTAAGAAATCTTCGGTGGAACCTTGAATAATATTTCTTCCATTTTGATCATTAATTACATGAAAAACGGAAGGCGCATCTGTTGTTTTAAAATTATCACCATCTAAGACTAGATCAAACTCTGTGTCCTGTTCACCGGCAAATATACTCGCTAATGACGACTTCCCGACTCCATTGGGACCATAAATAACAACAATACCACTTTCAGGAAATATAAGTTCATTATCTTGTTTAAAATCATTGAAGTTTTCCGTGAAAATTTCTTTTCTGATTATTTTATTAAAGGTCATTTTCATATTTTTCTCCCGCCCAGTCCATGCAAGACTTGTCACAGCATATTTGTGTATGAAAGTTCTGTATATGATCGAAGCTAAGTTCGTTTTCCTTTTTTATGACAATCGTTTGGTCTACCGTATGCGCTTTTTCCAAGCAGACGCCAATTATCACACATCAATGTCATCGAAAATACTACGAGAATTATCAGGGTTCGATCTATTTTCAATATTTCCCAACAATTGCGGATCGATCTCCGGTTCTTCAACTATGTTTTCTGATATCCAATCGTTTGCCAAATCTATTTGTTCCCTTATGATTCTGTTGGTCTGTATATTATTACCGAAATGTTTTTTTAGGATTTTTAACGTATCAAGAAAGGGTTGCATGTGCTCTTCTGCAGATTCGTTGGTCTGGTAATTTTCCTCTATATCTCCTCACATCCTCTAGGCTGGGAATAAGCTGGTTGTGCACTTTCTCCAACAAATCCTTAAATTCACGATCGGTAAACAAAAGCTTGATATCCGCGCTATCCAAAGCACCCAGGTCTTCGCCTTGAATCGCATAATCAGATACCGTGTTTATAAACCTTTTTCTATGTTCTTCTGGAAGAAGGTCGAATTCGAATAAACGCACTGCTAGACCAACTTCTGAGACAGCATTAAGATATAAACCAAGCTCAGACACCTTATCTAGTAAGTAAGTGTTTTCCTCTAGGTAACGTGAAAGAAATGCTTTCGACCAACGGTGAGTTAAAATACTTGGACCATTGATTCAACTTGCCAAAATGATAGTTGCTTAAGGATCGGTCTTTAGAGGTTACGATCCGTTTAAATCTCCTCCAGATGATTCGACAACGACCTAGTGCGGACCAAGTCCCACCGGGCGGAACTTATACCCATACACAATAATCCCGCGCTCATCGCCGTCGTTGCGTATCTTGCGGGTCACCATCTCCACCGACATGCCAATCCGCACCGGCTCATCCCCCAGATCCGTCAGTTGGGCGGTCACCATGGGGCCTTCGCTCAGCTTCACCAGCGCGATGGTATAGGGCGCCTGCTCCTCAAAGCCGGCCGGCGCGCTGGCCATATGGGTATAGGAATATACCTCGCCCTGACCACTGAAAGTGAAGGGAGTCTTGGCTTCTCCGCCACATTCCGGGCAGATATCCCGGGGCGGGAAAATTTTCGCGTCGCAGTGCGGGCAGGTTTCTCCCACCAGCGCGTAGCGTTGTTTTTTCAATCTCCAATATCGTGGAACTTCCATTTTTTACTCCTTACGGTCTTTACTGTTCCAGAGTTTACCGATTCCGGACTCTCATTTTCTATCAAATTTCCCGCTTCGGGCCTGAATCCCTCTCAAACACCGCCTTTCAGGACGCTTCTCACCAAGAAATTTGCCTGGTCTCTGTTCCAACCCGTCTTTTGGCATACAATTGCTGCCATGCCAGAAATTACCCTCACCCTCTCCCAGGCGCGCGCGCTGATGCTTGCCGCGCAAGGCCTGATAAGCCCGCCCGGCCGTCCGGCTGTCAAAACTGATATCCTGAGCGCAATCCGGCGCATTCACAACCTGCAAATTGACACCATCAGCGTGGTTGCCCGTGCGCACCTGCACATCCTTTGGTCGCGCCTGGGGGTGTATGAGCCGCGCTGGCTGGAAGAGCTGCACGCGGAAGGAGCGCTTTTTGAATACTGGGCGCACGCCGCCTGCCTGCTCCCGATTGAAGACTACCCGCTTTACCGCAGCCTGAT
>JBCFBH010000044.1:7206-16545 GCA_038562595.1 Anaerolineaceae bacterium | reverse complement strand
ACCTGTACAAAGGCCGTATTGTGGAAGATAAAATCGCCTCCACGCACGAACTTTCCGGGCAGGTAGCCTGGCTGTCTGTGCGGAGAGGAACCCTCCCCGCTGAAACACGCCTTGTTCTTAAAAATGTCGGCATCATCGATCCCAACAGTATTGAAGATTACATCGCCAACGATGGTTACCTCGGACTGGGAAATGCCCTGAGAATGACCCCTGAACAGGTCATCGCGCTCATCAAGGAATCCGGCTTGCAGGGGCGCGGCGGCGCGGGCTTCCCAACCGGTCTGAAATGGGGCTTTGTGCGCCAGGCCCGCGCGGAACAAAAGTATGTCATCTGCAACGCGGATGAGAGCGAGCCAGGCACCTTCAAGGACCGCGTGCTCATCGAAGGCGACCCGCACCAGATAATCGAAGCCATGCTGATCGCGGCTTACGCGGTAGGCGCAACCGAGGGCTATGTTTACCTGCGCGGCGAATATCAATTGGCCATCCAGCACATGGAAACTGCCATCGCCCAGGCGCGCAGTTCCGGGTTGCTGGGCAATTACATTCTGGGTTCCTCGCTCTCGTTCAATCTGCATCTGCACACAGGCGCAGGCGCTTACATCTGCGGAGAAGAGACCGCCTTGATTGAATCCATTGAGGGAAAACGCGGCGAACCGCGTTCCAGACCGCCTTACCCGACCACCGCAGGGTTGTTTGGCAAACCCACGCTGGTAAACAACGTGGAGACTCTGGCAAACATCCCGTCAATTCTGCGGAATGGCGCGGCATGGTACCGCAAGTTTGGCACGCCTTCCAGCCCAGGGACCAAAGTCTACACCCTTCTGGGCAATCTCAACGTCACCGGATTGATTGAAGTTCCAATGGGCATCACCCTGCGGGAAATGATTACCATTTACGGCAAAGGCATCAAGGACGGACATTTCAAGTTAGCCCAGACCGGCGGGTCCGGCGGGTCCATCATTCCTGCCAGCCTGCAGGATACCCCAATGGACTTTGCCTCGTTTGCCAAAGCCGGGGTTGTACTCGGCTCCGGAGCGCTGCTCATCTGCAATGACAGCGTTTGTGTAGTGGACCTGGCACGGGTTCTATTGAATTTCTTCCGGAAGGAATGCTGCGGCAAGTGTTCGCCCTGCCGTATTTGCACGCAGAAAGCGTATGAGATTCTGACGAACATTTCCACAGGGCGCGGAAGCCTGCAAGATTTGGAAACCCTGCACGAAATCAGCGTCCAGCTGAATGAACTTTCCAACTGCGGGCTTGGTCAGACGGCCGCCGTTCCGCTCCGGGATACGCTCAATCACTTCCGGGATGAGGTGGAAGCACATATTCGACTAAAAGTCTGTCCGACGGGTGTCTGCTCTATGAGCTGACCTGTTGAAGAAAAAATCATTGCGAGAGATGGAGTTCAAGTTTATGGTAACACTCACGATAGACGGCATTCAGGTGGAAGTTCCAGAAGGGACGACAGTCCTTGAAGCGGCAGAAAAAGTTGGCATCAAAGTACCTCGTTTATGCCACCATCCCAGTTTAATGCCGTACGGCGGCTGCCGTTTGTGCATGGTGGAAGTGGAAGGCGCTCGCATTCTACAGCCAAGCTGCACTCTGCCAACCAACAACAATATGATTGTGCGAACGAACACGCCGAAAGTGCAGGAAGCCCGTAAATTCGTGCTCTCTATGCTCTTCAGCGAACGCAATCATTTCTGTATGTACTGTCAGGCAACTGATGGAGACTGCGAACTGCAAAGCGCCGCTTACCAGCAGGGGCTCACCCATTGGCCGCTGACGCCCAACTACTCGCCGTACGCCGTGGATGCCTCGCACAAACAAATATTTGTGGATAACAACCGCTGCATCCTCTGCCGCCGCTGCGTGCGCGCTTGCGGCGACCTGGTCGGGAACTTTACCCTCGGCTTTGAAGAACGCGGCGCCAACAGCTTCCTGGTTGCCGATTATGGTGTGCCCCTGGGAGAAAGCACCTGCATTTCGTGCGGGGCGTGTGTCCAAATCTGCCCCACCGGCGCGCTCATGGATCGCGGCAGCGCCTATCAGGGGCGGGAGACGGACCTCACGCCGGTAGTCTCAGTCTGTTCGGAGTGCAGCATTGGCTGCCAGCGCAGCGTTCTCACCCGCAATAACCACCTGGTGCGCATTGACGGCGTGTGGAATTCCGAACCGAACGAGGGACTTTTGTGTAAAAAGGGACGCTACAACCCCTTGGAAACCAAGGCAGAGCGGTTATCCGTTCCCGAAATTCTGCGGGACGGCAAACGCATCACCGCCACCTGGGAGGAAGCCTTCTCAGAGGCAGCGCAGCACCTGAAAGCTGCCGCGGATGGAGCAGCCTTGGTTGCTTCAGCCAAGCTGCCTGTCGAAAGCCTGGCTGCTTTGAAGTCCGCCTTCACCAACGGGCTGCGCAGCACGAACCTGCTCCTCAGCGAGGACAACGAAGCCGCCCAAACAGGCGTAAAACTGGCTGAGGAACTCCACGGTCCCTTTGAAGCGAAACTGGACGCACTTAAACATGTGGATGTAGCCCTGCTGATTGGCAGCGACCTGGAAAACGACAATCAGGTGGCGGGTTTCTTCCTCAAACGGCAGGTGCTGGAAAACAGCAGAATTATCTCCATCACAACCCGCCAAAAACCGCTCATTGCCCGTTCCGCGCTCAAAATCCAGCAGAAAAAAGGCAGTTCCTTTGACCTTGTCACCGGGCTTGTCTCCGCCTGGCATGCGATTGTGCACGAAGGCGATAAATTCGCGGAGGAAAACGTCGCACGCCTGGAAGAAAAGACCGGCATCAAGAGCGCTGAAATCCTGCAGGCAGTAGCCATGCTGAAGGACGCGCAGCATCCGGTGGTCGTGATAGGTGGTGAGTTTGCCAGTCTGGAGCACTACGACGCGCTGGTGCGTCTGGTATTGTTCTGCCGGCAGCACAACTTCCCCGTGCTGATCATCAAAGCCCAGGCAAACAGTCTGGCGGCTGCCCAACTGGGTTACAAAACTGCCGCGGAAGGAAAGAAAGTAAAAGCAGCATTTATTGCCCTGGGTGATGAGGAGCCGACCGAAGCGCTCCTGAAGCGGTGCGCTGGAATCCCGTTCCTGGTGGTATCAGCCGCGCGCCGCTCCGCCCTGACCGAAAAAGCCGCGGTGGTACTCCCCTGCGCCACCTGGGCGGAAGAAGGCGGCAGCTACCTGAGCACTGAAGGCCGCCTGCAGCAAAAACTTGCCGCGCTGGACGCGCCTGAATCTGTGAAGACCACTGCGGCTATTGCAGCCGCGCTTGCGCAGACGCTTGGAGCTGCGGACGGGCAGGATTGGAAATTTGCCCTCAAGCAGCAGCCCAGCCCGGTTGCCCTGGATTTTTAGATTATGACCCCGAAGAGGATTGAGAGGTATTGAAAATGGCAAAACCCAAAGTAGCATCAGACTGGCTGGCAGGATGTGCCGGTTGCCATATGTCTTTTCTAGACATTGACGAACGCATCGTAGCCCTCACCGAACTGGTTGACCTGCGCGCGACACCCATCACAGACCTGAAGGAACCCGATGAATCAGGGGTAGATGTGGGCATTCTGGAGGGCGGCATCAGCAACAGCTATAACGAAGAAGTTGCGAAAAAGATGCGTGCCCGCTGTAAGGTTCTTGTTGCCCTTGGTGATTGCGCGGTATTTGGCGGCGTGCCTGCCATGCGCAACTTCGCAGGCGCGGAAGCTGCCCTGAAACGCGCTTATGTCGAAACGGAAAGCACGGACGAAAGCGGGAAGATTCCGGATGACCCGGAGCTCTCCAAACCAGTGCACGTCCGCCCGGTAAGCGATGTGGTCAAAGTGGACCTTTTCCTGCCTGGCTGCGCTCCCAGCGCTGATGCAATTTTCCATATACTCTCAGAGCTCGCCCAGGGTAGAATGCCCGAAATCACCGGCGAGTACAACGATTGGCATTAGGAGGCCGCATGGTTGCCCAAAAAATCACGATCGAACCTGTAACCCGCATCGAAGGTCACGCCAAGGTCACCATTCACATGAATGATGACGGCTCAGTGGAACATGCGTATTTCCATGTGAATGAATTTCGCGGTTTCGAAAAATTCTGCGAAGGACGCCTTGTTGCGGAAATGCAGCAGATCACCCCGCGCATTTGCGGCATTTGCCCGGTGAGCCACCACCTCGCGGCGGCCAAAGCCGGCGATGTCGTGCTTGGCTGCCCTCCTCCCCGCCCGGCCTCTCTCCTGCGCGAACTGATGCACATGGGTCAGGTCATCCAGAGCCACGGCATGCACTTTTTTGAGCTGGCAGGGCCCGACCTTATCCTGGGTTTTGACCATGATCCTGCCACGCGCAATGTCGTCGGCTTGATTCAGGCGGACCCCCAACTCACACTTCGGGCTGTGCGGCTGCGCAAATTTGGTCAGGCGATTATCACGGAGCTCGGAGAACGCAGCATCCATCCGAATTTCGCCATTCCCGGCGGCGTCAATCGACAGTTCAATCAGGCAGGGCGCGACCGCCTGCTAAGCCAGGTGGATGAGCAAATTGAGACCATCCAAATCGGCATCCAGATTATGCGCGGTTGGATTGAAGCGCATCAGACCGAAATCGACGAATTCGCGGTCTTCCCGACCGGTTACCTGGGGCTTGTCACCCCGCGCAACAGCCTGGAACTTTATGATGGCGACATCCGCCTGACCGGCCGGGACGGCGCCCAGCTCGACAGGTTCGACCCGCAGGACTACCTCGAATACATCGCTGAACACGTGGAGCCATGGTCTTATCTCAAGTTCCCGTATTACAAGAAGCTCGGCTATCCGGAAGGCGTCTACCGTGTTGGCCCGCTCGGTCGCCTGAACAACTCAGACCAGATTGACACCCCGCTTGCCAACGAAGAATTCAAGCGCTTCAAAGCCCTGAACGGCGGCAAACCGGTCGAAAACACTCTGCACTACCATTACGCCCGCTTGATTGAAACCCTGTTTGCCGCGGAACACGCGCGGGTTTTGCTTGAGGACCCGGATATTCTCAGCTCGGATATTCTCAATACCCGACAGCAGCCGCAGGAACAAGGCGTTGGGATCATCGAAGCACCGCGCGGAACCCTTTTCCATCACTATTGGATTAACGAGAATGGGCAACTGACCAAAGTCAACCTCATCGTCGCCACTGGCAACAACAACTACGCCATGAGCCGGGCCGTGGACGAGGTCGCCAAGCGCTATGTGCACGGACCCGATATCTCGGAAGGGATGCTCAACCGGGTGGAACATGCCATTCGCGCGCACGACCCCTGCCTGTCCTGTTCCACGCACGCGGTCGGAAGCATGCCGCTGGAAGTTAGCGTGTTCAATAAGCAAGGCGAGCTTGTCCGGGTAATCCGGCGCTGAGTGTTAACGCTGATAATCCCCCCCCCTTCTTTGGGTTCATAGGAGGGGAATTTTTTCTACCGATGAACGCACCTCAAAAAACCTTACTCATTGCCTATGGAAACCGCGACAGGCAGGATGACGGCGCTGGCTGGCATATTCTGGCGGATTGCGCGCGCATGTCTGGCGCGGCGGCGCCGGAGTTCGCAGGCGATTGGACTGAATCTTTGGACGGCACGCTGCGCTTTTGGTACCTGTACCAACTTCTGCCGGAGTTAGCCGAGGACCTGAGCGCATATCAACAATTGGTATTCATCGACGCGCACAACTCTCCCCAGCTGCCGGAACTGGTCTTCGAGCCGAGTGGACCAGCCTGGGAACATTCCGCTTTTACGCATCACATGTCCATCGGAGAACTGCTCTCCATCACGCAAACGCTTTCTGGCAGCTGCCCGGAAGCCTGGCTGCTTTCGGTGCGCGGATACACCTTTGAGTTTTCGCAGCAACTTTCAGAACGAACTGAGAAACTCGCTAAAAACGCCGCCCAGATGCTCATCGCGTTCCTGCGCGGGGAAGAACCCGCTCCAACAGAGAGAAAGATACAGGAATGACAGACCCATATCAGCAAAAAGACATCTGGCAGTACGCCCGCGCGGCTGGGAAGCTTGAACCCGCGCGCAAACCCATCGTCAGCGAACACGCCGCTGCGCTTTATGTCAACGACGAGCACTGGCTGACCTTTATTTGCACCCCCACAGACCTGGACGCGCTCGCGCTGGGCTTTCTTTACGGGGAATATGTCATCAAGGACAAAGCGGAAATCCATTCACTCACGCTCGAAGACGGCGGGAGCAGGATCATGGTCAGATTGAACCATACAGCCCAAAAACCCGCTCAATTTCACCGTACAAGCACCGGATACGCGCTGGATAGCAAGCCGAAAGCTCCGCAACTGCCCACGGACTTCCGCGTCAGACCCAGCGAAGTGCTGGATTTGTTTCGTCAGTTTTTGGACCAGCAGGAACTGCACGAGCATGTGGGCGGTTTTCACAGCGCCGGCCTGAGCGACGGCGTCAGCGTACCTATCATGGTCGAGGACCTTGGGCGCCACAACTGCGTCGATAAGCTCACCGGCCTGTTCCTTCTGCGGGAGCGCCCGTTCACGCCAAACCTGCTGCTGCTCAGCGGTCGAATCAGCTCGGAGATGGTATTCAAAACCTTCGCGCTTGGCGTCCCGGTAATCGTCTCGCGGACTTCCCCAACGGCACTGGCGGTCGACTGCGCCTGGGAAGCGGGAATCACGCTGATTGGCTACCTGCGCGGCGCCCAATTTGACGTATACAGCCACCCGGAACGCTTGCTGGTCTGAAATCCCGACTGCCGCCCTGGGTTATAATGGCGGGTATGCACGAGCTCGCTGTGACGGAAAGCATCCTTGAAATCGCCAACCAAGCCGCTGTGGAAAACGGCTCCAGCCGGGTGACGGATATCTACCTGACTATCGGGCAGCTGTCTTCCATCGTTGACGATTCCGTTCAGTTTTACTGGGACCATATCAGTCGGGGTACGCCCAGCGAAGGAGCGCTTTTGCATTTTCAACGCGTGCCAGCCAGGCTGCGCTGTAAAAACTGCGCTATTACCTACGAACTTAATGAAGAATTGATGCCCTGCCCCGCCTGTGGGAGCATCGCGCTGGAAATCATAAGCGGCGAGGAGCTGCTTGTTCATCACATAGAGATACTCAAAGAGGAAGAATGACCCAACGTGTAGAAATTGTTCGCCGAATCATGGACTCCAATCAGCGCGTCGCGGCAGGAAACCGCGCGCTGCTGGATGAAAACGCGGTTTATGGAATTAATGTGATGGCATCTCCCGGAGCTGGGAAAACCAGTTTCATCATGGAAACCCTCCGCCGACTGCCGGCAGGCGTTCGCGCTGGCGTGATTGAGGGCGACACAGCTCCCGTCACGATTGACGCGGATAAAATCACCGCGCTTGGCATCCCGGCTGTGCAAATTAACACGGGCGGAGACTGCCACCTGGATGCCGTGATGGTGGAATTGGCTCTGCAGAAGCTTGAATTAAACCAGCTGAACCTGGTCATTATCGAAAACGTCGGCAATCTGATCTGCCCCGCGGGCTTTGACCTTGGGACGCACGCCAATATTGTCATTGCCTCCATCCCGGAAGGCGACGATAAACCCTACAAATACCCCAACATCTATCGCGGCCTGGACGTACTGATCATCAATAAAACCGACCTGCTGCCCTACATCGATTTCCGTATGGAATATTTTACGCAAGGAATTGAAATGCTCAACCCGGGGCTCAAGACTTTCCCGGTCTCCTGCAAGACCGGCGAAGGTTTTGAGGCCTGGCTTGACTGGCTGAGCGCGGCGCTGCCAACTAAAGGCTGACCAAAAAACTGTGAAGCTTCAGAATTGGCGTTTTCACATCACCGGCATTGTGCAGGGCGTGGGTTTCCGGCCTACGGTTTATCTGCTGGCGCAGGAACACCAGCTCGGCGGCTGGGTGATTAACAGCGCCCAGGGCGTGGAGATCGAAATTCACGGCTCCGAAGAGCACTGCGCGGCATTCACCGAGAGCCTGAGGAGCAACCCACCCGCTCTGGCTAAGGTGGACAGCTTTAGCGTCTACCCTGCCCCGCTGCGGGTTTACACTGAGTTCCGCATTCGGGAAAGCGAAAACCAACCTGAAGATTTTCTGCCTGTCTCGCCGGACATTGCTATTTGCGCGGATTGCCGGGCTGAGCTCTTCAATCCCAAGGACCGGCGCTACCGCTATCCTTTCATCAACTGCACCCACTGCGGTCCGCGTTTCAGCATTGTGCGCGATATTCCCTACGACCGCGCCAATACCAGTATGGCAGGCTTTCCGCTTTGCCCGGACTGCGCGGCGGAATATCACAATCCGGCTGACCGACGCTTCCACGCCCAACCGGTAGCATGCCCTGTGTGCGGACCGCAAATCTGGTTTGAGGAAAATGGCTCGCGCGTGAGCAGCGGCGAACAAGCCCTGCAAGCCGCGCGCGCAAGCCTTCGGGAAGGCAGAATTATCGCGTTGAAGGGCTTGGGGGGTTTTCACCTGGCTTGCGACGCGCATAACCAGCTTGCCGTGCAAACCCTGCGCGAACGCAAACACCGCACTGGCAAACCTTTCGCCCTGATGGCATTTTCACTCGAGGGGATCGAAAAATACGTCCGCCTTTCCGGGCAGGAACGCGAGCTCTTGAGCTCTACCCAGGCGCCGATTGTGTTAGCTGAAGCCACAAATGAGGGCAGAGAACTCGCCAAAATCGTCGCGCCGGACCAGACACGTCTGGGTTTTATGCTCCCATACACGCCGCTGCACCTGCTGCTGATGGAACCTGAACCGGGCTTTCCGGATGCGCTGGTAATGACCAGCGGCAATCTGAGCGAAGAACCACTGGCGTATCAGGATGAAGAAGCCCGTCTGAGGCTTGCGCCTCTCGCGGACGCCTTCCTGATGCACGACCGCCCGATTCACATGCGCGTGGACGATTCCGTGGTGACCGCGCTGCGTGACCAGCCTTACCTCGTGCGCCGCGCGCGCGGCTACGCGCCCGGTCAGCTCAGGATTCCCAAAGCGGAGCAGCCCGTTTTGGGCACAGGCACGCAGCTGAAGAACACTTTTTGCCTGGCAAGAGAGCGTTACGCTTTTGTCAGCCACTTCATCGGCGACCTGGAAAACCAGGAGACCCTGGATTCGTTTGAACAAGCCGTCGGGCACTACGAAAAACTTTTTCGCATTCATCCCCAGGCGTTGGCTTGCGACTTGCATCCGGATTATCTTGCCACCCGCTACGCGCAAGCCCGCAGCCAAAAAGAAAATCTGCCGCTCATCCCGGTGCAGCACCATCACGCGCACCTGGCGGCCTGCCTGGCGGAAAACGGCTGGGAGGGCAGCGCGCCTGCCATCGGGCTGATTTTCGACGG
>JBCFBH010000044.1:0-7196 GCA_038562595.1 Anaerolineaceae bacterium | reverse complement strand
GCATTTGGGGTGGGGAAATTTTGGTCGGCGGCTACCGGGGTTTTGAACGGCGCTTTCACTTGCTGCCCGTGCGCCTGCCGGGAGGAGACCTGGCTGTGCGCAAGCCCGCCCGCACCGCGCTCAGTTGGCTGGCTGCGGCAGGTATGTCCGTGGAGGATGAGGAGCTTCCTCCTTTCCGGGCGCTGAGCAAAGACGAACGCGCGGCTGTACAGGCGCAGCTCAAAAGCGGCTTGAACGCGCCCCTTACCAGCAGCATGGGCAGGTTGTTCGACGCGGCTGCTTCAATCCTGGGCATCTGTCACGAGATCAGTTACGAAGCTCAAGCCGCCATCGCGCTGGAGAGCGCCGCCGACCCGGACGAGCAAGGCGCCTATCCCATCCTGCTGCAGGACGGCATCATCGACCCCAGCGAGATGCTCAGGGGGTTGGTCGGGGATTTACGCGGCGGCCTGAGCGTCCCGCGGATTGCCGCCCGCTTTCACAACAGCATCAGCGCGCTTTCTCTGCAGGCCTGCCGGATGGTCCGCGAGGAGACCGGGCTGAGGCACGTGGTAATTTCCGGCGGAGTGTGGCAGAATATGAGATTAATGCGCGCGCTGCTGCCCGCCTTGGAAGCGGAAGAGTTTATCCCGCTTTATCATCACGCTTTGCCGAGCAACGATGCCTGCGTTTCGCTCGGTCAGGTTATGGTCGCGCTGCAAGCGCTGCGTGAAATCTAAATGAGGACTGTATGATGTGTTTGGGAATACCCGGAAAAGTTATCCGCCTGTACGACCTTGATGGAACCGCCATGGCGAATGTCGATTTTGGCGGCGTTCAGCAGGAAGTTTGCGTGGCAACCGTGCCTGAGGTGCAGGTGGGGCAGTACGTCATCGTGCATGCCGGCTTCGCGTTGAATTTGCTTTCTGAGGAAGAAGCATTGGAAACGATGCGCCTTCTCAGAGAAATTAATGAATTCAATCAGGCAGAGGACAAAGGCATACCTGAAGCATGAGCTTAACCACCTCTGAAGTCTTCCGCAGCGCGGAGTTAACCCGCCAACTTGCCGGAGAAATCCGCAAACTTGTCACGCGCCCGTGGAACATCATGGAAATCTGCGGCGGGCAGACCCACGCGATTTTACAGTACGGACTGGACCAGCTTTTGCCTCCGGAAATCAGCCTGATTCACGGGCCCGGCTGCCCGGTGTGCGTCACATCTTTGGAAGCGATTGAAAACGCGCTTCAGATTTCCCGCCAAGCGGATGTCATTTTTACCTCTTTTGGGGATATGCTGCGCGTGCCCGGCGCGCACGCCAACCTTTTCAGCGCCCGCGCGGAAGGCGCGGATGTGCGCGTGGTCTATTCCCCGCTGGACGCGGTGAGAATGGCGCGGGAAAACCCGCACAAACAGGTGGTGTTCTTCGGGATTGGCTTTGAAACCACCGTGCCCTCCATCGCCGCCAGCATCCTCCACGCAGAGCGCAACGAAATCCGCAATTTCAGCATCCTTCCTGCGAATGTGCTGGTGCCGCCGGCTATGCACGCCATCCTGAAAAGCCCGGAAAACCGGGTGAATGCTTTTCTGGCGGCAGGGCATGTCTGCGCGGTAATGGGTTACTGGGAGTACGAATCTATCGCGGCGCAGTACCGCACGCCCATTGTCGTGACAGGTTTTGAACCGGTTGACCTGCTGCGCGGGATTCTGATGTGCGTCAGACAGCTGGAAAGCAGCCGTTTTGAGGTCGAGAACGCCTACCCACGCGCAGTCACGCGGGAAGGCAACCGTACCGCGCAGGAAATCATTAATCAGGTTTTTGAGCCCGTCGACCGCCAGTGGCGCGGAATCGGCGTCATCCCGCTCTCCGGCCTCGGACTGCGCGCGCGTTTCACTGGCTTTGACGCGCTCCAACGCTTTCCGCTCGCGCGTCAGGACGCGTCGGAATCGCCGTTGTGTATCGCCGGTCAGGTTCTGCGCGGGAATGCCAAACCGCACGACTGCCCGGCTTTCGGGCGCGAATGCACGCCCGCGTCCCCGCTCGGCGCGCCGATGGTTTCCTCGGAAGGCGCTTGTGCGGCTTATTACCGCTATCAGCGGGTAAAAGCATGACAGAACAAAACTATCCCAACCTGCAAGGTCCTGTATGCCCGCTGCCGCTTCAACCCGGCGGTCAGATTGTGATTGGACACGGCAGCGGCGGCGCGATGACCCGCGACCTGATTGTGAATATTTTTCAAAAATACCTCGGGAACGCGATTCTCAACGCTGGCAACGACAGCGCGCTCTTGAACGGGGAACTTAGCGCCCCACCGGGCTATCAATTGGTGGTTTCCACCGACGCGCACGTGGTCTTTCCCCTTTTCTTCCCCGGCGGCGATATCGGCAGACTGTCGGTCTGCGGCACTGTCAACGACGTCGCGATGTTGGGCGCGCAACCGAAGTTTCTGACCGCAAGCTTTATCCTGGAGGAAGGCTTTTCCATCCAGGAACTCGAGGCAGTCCTGGCATCCATGCGCGCTGCTTGCGCGGAAGCCGACGTGCGCATCATTGCCGCGGATACCAAAGTTACGGAAAAAGGCAAAGCCGATAAGCTGTTCATCACCACCGCGGGTATCGGCTGGGCTCCCGCAGGGCGGAGAGTCACCGGCGACCAGGCGCAGCCCGGCGACGCTGTGCTCTTATCTGGAGCGGTGGGGAATCACGGCATCGCGGTGCTGCAGGCGCGCGGGAACCTCGGTTTTCAGTCGGACGTCCGTTCGGACACAGCCCCGCTCAATCACCTGACACAGGGCTTGTGCGCAGCCTTTCCGGAACTGCACGTTCTGCGCGACCCAACCCGCGGAGGGTTGGCAACCACCCTGGTAGAGATTGCCGCGCAGTCTGGCGTTACGATTCAGTTAAACGAGCCGGATATCCCGATAGACGCAGCGGTGCGCGCCGCCTGCGATTTGCTGGGGCTGGACCCGCTTTACCTGGCGAATGAAGGGAAAGTGATTATCATTCTTCCCGAAGCGTATGCCGAAGCCGCGCTGAGCTATCTGCGCGCCCAAAAGTACGGCGAAGGGGCACGGCTCATTGGCCGGGTTGTTTCGCGCTCCAGCGGACAGCTGCTGCTGCGCACCACGCTTGGCACCACCCGCGTATTGGATATGCTCGCCGGGGAAATGCTGCCGCGCATCTGTTAAAGAGAGGCAGTATAGATTTCCGGGTACCGAAAGGAAATTCTCAGAAACCAGGTGAACTTGCTTTTCCATGAAAAGAAAGCGCTGCACTTTTCTTTAAACCTTGGTATATTAACCTATGCGCAGCAGTTTGTTCGCCTTCTTGACAAAAAGAATGCGAATTGTATACTTGACTTGTTTACCTCACACTAAAGGCGGATGAAATGAAAATTGATTTTCAGGAAACTACCAACGATTTGCTCAAGCGCATCGATATCCACAGTCAATACGGGGCACGTGATATTGACAGCTGGATGCTGGACATTCTGCAGCTGAAAAAAGGGCTTCGTATTCTGGATGTGGGCTGCGGCGCTGGCAAACAGTGTTTCTCATTCCACCAACACCTGGATGGCGAAGTCGAAATCACCGGCACGGACGTCTCGGAATCTTTGCTCGCGCAAGCCCGGCAGGAAAATGAAAAACGCGGCACGAATGTAAAGTTCCAGCTGCTGGATTTCAACCAGCCTTTCGCCCTCCCCAGCGATTACTTCGATTTGATCTCGGCCTGTTTCGCGATTTACTACGCTCAGGATATTCCCTTCACGCTGGCTGAAATGCACCGCGTGCTCCAACCCGGCGGCAGACTCTTCACCACCGGCCCAATGCCGACCAACAAAGCCGTCTTCTACGACATTATCAAGGAAGCAACGGGAAAGCCCATCCCCCCAATGCCTGGAAGTTCGCGCTACGCTTCGGAAATCTACGGCACAATGGAAAAGCTCTTCTCCAGGGTGGAACAGCATATCTTTGAAAACCCGCTGACCTTTACGGATGCCGCTCCCTTTATGGTCTACACCCGCGCCTCCATGTCCGAGGATCGTAAACTTTGGAATTCACTTTTCACCACGCATGAAGACTTTGAAATTGTGATGGATCAGATTGAAAAAGTGGCCAAAGCGCGCATCGCGAAAGACGGCAGTCTGGTGATGACCAAAGTCGTCGGTGGCTTTATCGCCACCAAGTGAGCAGTCTGATGAACAATATGACCTTTTTCGGCAAGTCAGTGCTGTTTCTGGGCGCTCACCCGGACGATATCGAACTCGGCTGCGGCGCGCTCCTGGCGGATATGATTGGTCATACCAATCTGTATTGCATGACCTTCTCCGACAATAAAAAGAACCCAGACCTGCAGCATCTCCTGGACGAACATACCATCAGCATGCGCACCCTGGGTTTGCGCGACGACCAGATTGAAGTTGGCGCTTTTGAGACGCGCCGCTTTCCCGATTTTCGTCAGGAAATTCTGGAAAAGATGCTTCAGCTTAAGCGCCAGCTGAAACCCCAGATTGTCTTCGTTCATACCGCCCAGGATATCCATCAGGACCATGTCACCGTGACACAGGAAGCCCTGCGCGCCTTCCGCGGCACCACAGTATTGGGCTACGACGTGCTGCGCAGCAGCTACGGTTTCTTCCCGCACTTTTTGGTCGAAGTTTCAGAAGCCGGCGTCAACAAAAAAATCGAAGCCCTCTCCAAGTACACCACCTACGCCGAACGCTATTACTTCTCGGAAGAAGTACTGCGTTCCACCGCCATCAGGCACGGCGCGCTGGCTGAACGTCCTTTCGCGGAAGGCTTCGATATTATTCGGATCGTGGGTTCATTTGAGCCCGCTGCGTAATGCCTAAAGCAGGCTGAGATCAGGTTTCCCTGAGGATTTGGCTTTTGATTGAACAGGCCGGACGTTGGCTGAGTCAAATGGGAACCACAAAATCTGATCCGGCACCATCCAGCCGTCCGTCAAGTAGATATTCGTGCGGAATTGGACGGCAAGGTTCTTGTCATCCACCTGGACTACAACCCCTTTAAGCCAGCCTCTCACGCGCTGGCCGTTCTGTTCATGATCGCAATTAACTTCGACCTTATCGCCAACCTCGTAGGAAATTTCCGGTTCTGGAGAACGCATAAACTTTCCGGTTGTCATTGTTCCTCCAATTCTCATCTTCTCACTTTCAAACTGCCTGAGTAAATCTGGCAACTAACATTTTTTTCAATTTCGACTGCAGGTTGGCAACGGGCACCTGCTCCACAATTTCACCAAAGAAACCTTCCATAACAAGTTGTTCTGCTTCCTTGCGGGGGATGCCGCGCGTCTGCAGGTAAAACAGCTCGTCCTCATCCAGCCTGCCAACGCTCGCGCCGTGCGAACAACGCACATCATCCGCCAGGATTTCCAGGCCGGGCAGCGCGTTCACTTCCGCGCCTTCGGTCAAAACCAGGTTTCGGTTGGTCTGAAACCCATCAGTTTGCATTGCCTCCGGCGAAACAAAAATCATCCCTTCCCAAACCGTTCGCGCGTTTCCAGCCACCGCGCCTTTGTACAGCAGGTCGCTGGTGGTGTGCGGCGCCAGGTGGTTCTGCTGTGTGTCCAGGTCAAAGACCTGTGCACCGCTGGCAAAGTAGAAGCCGTGCATTTTGGCTTCCGCGCCGGTTCCGATTAACGATGTCTCGATAAAGTTCTTGCTCAGGCTTGCGCCCAGCCCGCCGTAAACCCAGTGTAAACGCGCTCCATTTTCCAGAATCGCGCGTTCGTGTGTGATGTTCCACGTATGTGTAGAGAACTGCTGCAATTCAACCAGCGTCAGGTCGGCGTTTTCTTCAAGCTGAATCTCAAGAATCCCGACGTGCAGCGCCTGCTTGTCATTCGCCTCGGCTGGGCTGGAGCCGAAATCCAAAACCAGCACAACCGACGCTCCGGCTTCCAAGCGAATAATGCTGTGAGAAAAAGCAGCGCTGCCTGCGTTGCCGGCTTCCAGCCTTGCCAGGAAGGGTTTCTCTGCCCTGCAGCCTTTTGGAATTTGGAGCACCGCGCCGAATTCCGCCAGCGCTGAAGCGGCCGCGGCAAATTTTCCGTCGGCAGACGCCACTGCTTTGCCAACATAGTTGGCAAGGAACTCCGCGTGATTCTTTTCCGCGTCAGCATAGTCGCAAAAAATCACGCCAGCCTGCTCCAGCGCGGGGTCCAGATTTTGGCTGCTGCCGGTCGGGCTGGAAAAAAGTGAGCCCGCGTACCCCGCAGCTTCTCTGGATGAGATCCCCGCGTTGGGCTGCGCTGGTCTTTTTTTCGCGCTCAGGATGTCCAGCGGTGTGCTGAGGGCTGCGTCCAGGTTGACGCGCCGCCAGGCTTCGTCCTTTTTCCCCGGGAAAGGCGCCTCCAGGGCTTGCTGCCAGGCAGCTTTCCTGAAATCGAGCAATTTTGTGGCAACTTGCAGGGACTGCTTTCCGGTCAATTCAGATGGGAAATCACTCCCGTTATTCATCAGAAAATCGAGTAGATTGGTTCGCATCTTTCCGCCTACCCTATCGAGCCAGTCATCTGCAGTTGGATTAGTTTGTTCATTTCCACCGCGTACTCCATCGGCAGCTCTTTCACCAGCGGCTCGATAAAACCTGAGACCACCATGGTCGTAGCTTCTTCATCGGAAAGCCCGCGGCTGTTCAGGTAGAAGAGCTGTTCCTCGCCAATCTTGCTCACGGTGGCTTCGTGCCCGATTTGCACATCCTTGGCTTTGATATCCATGGTCGGGTACGTATCCGAGCGCGATTCGTGGTCCAGCAGCAAAGCGTCGCAGACCACGCTGGAACGCGAATTTTCCGCCGCGGAAGCTACCCGCACCAAGCCGCGGTAAGACGCGCGCCCGTTCCCCCGGGATATCGATTTTGAAGTGATTTTGCTGCTGGTATTGGGCGCGAAATGAATCATCTTCGCGCCGGCATCCTGGTGTTGACCCGGGCCGGCAAAAGCCACCGACAGCACTTCGCCATGCGCCCCTGGACCTTTCAGGAAACAAGCTGGGTATTTCATCGTGACCTTGGAGCCCAGGTTCGCGTCTACCCACTCCATCGTGCCGTCCTCTTCCACCACCGCGCGTTGAGTGACCAGGTTGTAGACATTCGTGGACCAGTTTTGAATGGTGGTGTAGCGCACGCGCGCGCCCTTTTTGACGATGATTTCAATCACGCCGCTGTGGAACGAATCGGTGGTATATTGCGGGG
>JBCFBH010000109.1:0-2327 GCA_038562595.1 Anaerolineaceae bacterium | reverse complement strand
GTTTTCCAACGCCATTTCCACATTGCGCAGAACAGAAAAGCTGAAGGCGTAGGGAGCCTGGGGCATGTATCCCATCCCGTCCGGGTTTTCGCGGCTGAGCTCGCCGCGAGTGGGATTGAGGGTGCCAGCCAAAATTCGCAGGAGCGTGGTCTTGCCGCTGCCGTTCTCGCCAATCAAGCCGTAGCGCTTGCCCTCCTCAAAATCGAGGAAGGGAATATCCAGAATAGCGCGCCCGCCAGCCTGCACAATCAGGTTTCGGATGCTGATCATGCCAGCCCCACGCTTTCCTGGATGCGGCTGACCAAGGAGTTGATCAGAAATGCGATCACCAACAGGACAATCCCCAACGCGATGGCAAACTCAAAATGTCCCATGTTGGTTTGCATCATGATCGCAGTGGTCATCACCCGGGTTTTGAACTGCACGTTGCCGCCCACCATCTGCACCGCACCCACTTCGGCGATGGCGCGGCCGAAGCCCGTGAGCACAGTGGAGACGAACTGCACCCGGCATTCATAGATGATATAAAGCATGCGCTGAAAAGGCCGCAGCCCGATGCCGGTCGCTGTTTCGTGGATGAGAGGGGCTTTTACCGAGACGATGTTCGCACTTAAGCCCGTCATGATGGGTGTAATGAGCACGATCTGGGCGATGACCATGGCTGTCACAGTATAGAGCAGTTTGAGGGATCCAAAAGGTCCGCTGCGCGAGAGAAACAGAAAGACTATCAGTCCCGCCACGACCGGCGGGAGGCCCATCAGCGTGTGCAGGATGCGGTTGACGAAGCGTTTGGCTTTGAAGTCCGTGCTGCCGATGAGGACGCCGAGGGGAATGCCCACCAGCGCCGAAACCAGAGTGCTGAGCGTGGACATGCGCAGGGTGACGCCAATAATCTGGCGCAGCTCAGGGTCCTGGCCGAATAAGAGGTTGATGATCTCTCTGATGACATCCATGGTTTTGCGTGCGTCTGCTGCCTTTACGCGGCAAAAAATGCTGCCCCGGGGGCTGATCTGAGGCGCGGCACGGGGGAGAACCGCGCCTCAGAAGGCTTAATTGCAGCTTAATTAGTTGCCAGGATGAAGAACAACTGTTCGCCGTACTGTTCAAGTCCAAACTTGGAAATCATGTCAGCGGCTTTTTCAGAGGTCATCCATTCGATGAAAGCCTGCGCGCCGGCGTAATTGGTATCCGCGAAGCGCTGTGGGGTGATGGCAATCATGGAATAGGTATTCTTCATGTCATCGGTTTCCTCCAGCAGCAGGCTGAGCGTGTTCTCGTGCGCCAGGTAAGTGGCTTTATCGGTGAAGACGTAGCCCTGCATTTCGTTGCCGACCGTCAGGGTTTTGCCCATGCTGTCTCCCACGCTGAAGTACCAGGGCTGACCGGTGGGGTCTAACTCGAGGGAATCCCAGATTTTCAGTTCGGCCTTATTGGTGCCGCTGTCATCTCCGCGGGAAATGAAAGTAGCACCGGCGTCAGCAATCTTCCTGAACGCTTCCGCCGCGGTGACTGAGCTTTTGACATCGGCGGGATCGCCTTCCGGGCCAACGATGACGAAGAAGTTATACATGAAGGGTACGCGCACTTCACCGAAACCCTCATTGATAAACTCCTCCTCGGACGCCTTGGCATGCACAAGCAGCACATCGGCATCGCCAGTGCGTCCTTTTTCGATGGCGGCGCCTGTGCCGGCTGAGGTGATTTCGAGCGTGTAACCCGTATCTTGCTCAAAGACCGGCTGCAGATAAGCCATCAGACCGGAATCGTTGACCGATGTGGTCGTCGAGAGCCGGATGACAGGATTCTCAATTGTACTGGCGCAGGCTGTCAGGCTGAGAATCAATACCCCCATGATTAAAACAACATACAACTTTTTCATATTCGTTCTCCTTTCCAAATGGGAGGCGCTGCCGTTTCCAGCAACACCCTTGAGCCCGAGGCGCTTGGGATTTACCCCGGGCTGCTGCTCAGCTACCCTTGTCAAAGATTTAGGCGTACTGAGTCGAAGAATCAGCGTTATTATACCCAGCTGCTCGAAATCGTGCGTGAAAAAGGGAAAGAACCGGTGGGGTAGAAGAGTGTGCTGGAATTTGGGAGGGCGCAGGGGGTATCAAGTTTTCGCTGCGGCGCGGCGGAAGCATGCGGCGGTCCTATTGCAGGTGACCATGACCTCTTCCGCCCTGCGGGCAGCTTCTCCAAAGGTAAAGGCAAAGGATTCGCAAGCTTGCGATGACAAAAAGAAAGGCAGATTGCCGCGCTTCGCTCGCAACGACGAAAGGATGGAAGAAACCCTCTTCCGCCCTGCGGGCACCTTCCCCCTGGGGAAG
>JBCFBH010000043.1:0-16721 GCA_038562595.1 Anaerolineaceae bacterium | reverse complement strand
ACAGCCAGGCCGAAACAGAGCAACAAAAATTCAGTGATGCGCCTTCCGCTCCATCCACGCGCCAGCCACCGCCGGTAAACCAGCGCAGCCGCTATTAAGGCAAGGTAAAACGGAAAGTCCCAGGTGTTCAGGAAGGCAATCCCACCCAAAGTGAGCACCGCCAGCATCATTTCGGGCAGGCTCCAGGCTAAGGTCCAGCGGTGGATGCGCGTCTTGCCCTCCCAGCCGCCCAGAATTGCATTAAGAGCCTGTGCGATAGCAGCCAGAACAAAAGGCATGCCAAGCACGTGCGGGTGAATATCCGAAAGCAAGTAGGAAAAATAAGGGAATTCATCGATGACTTCCAGCGCGCCGCCATTCAACTGAAAATCCTGCACGACGCGGCTGGCACCCCACCATTGCACCCCGCCCCAGCGCACGGGGAACCAGGAAGAAACCGGGCTTACTCCGCTGATTTCTTTTAAGTTCAGCCAGTCCCAAAAAGTTGAGCTAAGGCTTCCATCTGCGGCGGTGGTATAGAACAAGCCGCGCGCGTGCAGAACGTCCAGAAAACCATGCCAGTTGGAAACAATCAACAGCAGCGCCGGCGCGAGCAGACTGAGAGCAAAGATGGAGCCGCGTATTTTTGACCTTTTCTTGTCTCGTGCTGCCAGCAAATCATATAGCAGTCCATACGCCCCTACGGCGCTCAGGCCAAACCACATAGCGGCAATCAGATTGTAACCCACCGCAGACAGGCTGCCTGTCACGCGGATGAGCATGGCGGCCAGAACGTAACCAAAGTAATAATATGAGATGGCATAGCCCGAAAGCCAGGGGTCATTGGGTGGAAAGGACGGGGAGCGGAGAATGGCGTTGATGAAGGCGAGTTCCATGGGCTTTTCAGTCCCGAGTATTGCCGGGTTGGCAGCGCGCACAAGAGCCCAAAGCGCGAAAGCGGAGAGAAACAATCCCTCCACCCACAGGATTAATTTCCGATTTTCCCGCACCCAGCCGGATAGCTCCTTCAATCCTCCGCGCCTCAGCAAAGCCAGATTGAGGATGGTAAGCAGAAGCAGCGCGCTAAGCTGACCTGCCAGGTCGTTATTCAACAGTTTGAAAGATGTCAGCAGCCAGAATATGTATCCCCACAGGAGCAGTCCGATAGGACGGCTGAGCGCGAACCCGCGGCTGGGAAGCGCCTTGAATAAGCGGTAGGTCAGGGGCAGGTTCAACCAGCCGATGACCAAAGCCAGGGTATACCATTTCAGGAAGTCACCCAAATTTACCTCACCTTGTAGATAAGCGTGCTGTCATACTGAAAAACCTGGTCCCAGAGCATGCCTTTCTGCGCTTCAAACTTGTCCAGTCCGACGCCAGGGTAGAAAGCCTTCTCCAGCCGGCCAACGATGATGTAACTTACCTGGTATTTGTCAAGAAATTCTTTCACAAAATCAAGGTCGTCGGTCAGATAAAACTGATTCACTTCATCCACGCGGTTTTGCACAGCATTATTCTGTAAAATTGCGCGCTGCTGCCGCTGATGATAGTTCCACCCAACCACGCCAGGCAAGCCGGTGTATTTCGTAAATCGATTGCCCCAGCGGTATTCGTATGCCTGGGCTTCAACGATAACGGGCGACCCGCTGATATTGTCCTGCATCCAGCGGATGCTGTAGTAATCATCTTCAAGGGGCATATCCACGCCCATATCAAAGTAGGTGGAAGTCAGCATGTACTGCATTCCGTCCAGCGTTTTCGGCGCCGTGGGGTCCATGCGGTCTTTTATTTTGTCTGTGGTGCCTAAAAGCGGGAAGAGCAGCGCGCCTGCCGCAAGCAGAATCAGTGGGATTTGGAAGAGCAGCTGGGTGCGCAGCGTCCATTTATGCTGGTCTTTCCATAACATCACCAGACCGCTCCCCGCCGCCAGGCTTATCAGCAGCCAGGCTTGCATGTACAGCTTGAACACCACGTTCATCCGCCCGATATCCCCTACCAGGTAGACCAACTCCACCACCAGTGTTTCAAGCAGCGCGGTGGCAATGAGGAAAAACAGCAGCTTCTTCGCGTCACTTTGCCCTTCCCGAAGGAGCAAAAGCAAAGACCAAAGGCACATGGGCAGAACAATAACTGCCACGCTCACTCTCATCAGCAAGAGCACTACCAATAAAACGCCAAAGACAGCGCCTAATACCTTAAGGATGTTCTGATGAGGTTCGATTTTTTTCAACGCGGAGAGCGGCGTGACCGCCAACCATTGATAAGTTTCCCAGGCATACCAGAACGTAACGATAAAGAGCAGCAGCCCCCAATGGGTGAAGTAAGAACTGAGCGGCGTCCTATCGCCTGTCCAGAGACCAATCTGGTTGTAGCCGGGGTGAAAGAGTTGATTAAAGGGCGTATACAGCAGCATGCTGAGCGCAGCCAGGAGGGCAATCATCCCGATTGCGGGCAGCGCTTTGGCAAGCCATGTTTTACGGACGAAGCGGGCTGGTTTAAGGTATTTCCAGCCGCAGTAGCCCAGGATGAAGAGGTTCAACAGCAAGAAGGTGTAATAATCCCAGGTATTGGTGGGTTTCAGCGCGCCGATAACTAAAGCTCCAATGAAGAAACTGAGCGCGAATCCGAGCCATTTGGCAGCCCGGCCAGCGCCCCAGCTGCCCTTAGCCAAAAGCGCCGAGAGCCCCCAACCAACCGCGAATACCGCAATGGGCAATGCAATCAGATGGGCATGCAAATCCGCGTACAGAAAGGTGAAATACGGGAATTCGGTAATAGGATCGCCCGGAATGACGCGGCTCGGGAACCAATACCAATCACCCGGGTACAACGGCATCGGCGCGCCTTGCAGCAGCTGACCAAAGCCTTTGATTAACAAGGATAATTTACTGAAGACCCCTGCCCCTTCGACAACCGCCCCGCCCGCGCCCATGACCTGCAGCGTCTGTACGAGCAGCTTGACCGTCCCAAGATTGCCGACAAAAGCGAGCAGCAAGGCGGTGCACAAGCCTGCCGCGAATGGCTTCCCAAAAGTCTTGAGCACTTTCGGTGAATCCTCGCCTTCGCGAGCGGCCATAATGGCGCGGGTGATGTTCCATCCCACGCTGTATGCCCCAATGACCAGCAGCGAATACCATAAGGGGAGGATGATGTTATATGCCACTGAAGGAATGATGCCCAGCAGTTTGACCGGCATTCCCAGGATGATAAAGCCGTAGTAGTAGTAATTGATGTACCCACCGGCATACCAGGGATCATACGCGGGGAAGGTGGTGCTCTTGATTACCGCGTTGAAGTAAGAAAAGTCCATCGGCTTTTCCCCACCCTTATAGGGATGCCATAAGTCGGGGTTATTGTAGCGCACCCACAGGAAGAAAAGGAAGGCTGCCAAAGCCAGCAGCTCGATAACCAGGTAATGCTTCCAGTTTTGCTTCAGTTCCTGTGTTAATTTAGGCCAATTTAAAGCCGCGGCCAGCACACCAGCGAGCGCAATCAAGGCGCAAATCCCGCCAATGAGCGTTTTGGTCACCGCGAAGCCGTTGGAGCCCAGAATGAAGGAGAAATAGGCGATCAACAAAAAGCCCGCCAACCTGGCAAAAGCATAGCCCTTATCTGCCAAACCCGGCAGTGCCAACCTGAGAATAGGATACACAAAAAGACCTAACCCGAAGCTGAACAGGTAAAAGAGAATGACCGCCGCGGTCTGACTGGTGTTGACCAACGCCAACCTGTCGAACAACTCACTCCAGGTTCCGCCCGCGCGCTGGATGGCTAACGCGCCGCTGGTGAGCATCAGGTTATTGGATTTGGCGATGCTGGTGTCGTACTTGTCGGCTTGCCGGGGAGTTAGATTAATGACATTACTGAGGTCCACGTTTTCGAATACTTCGCGGATCTGGTTGGGGTCAAAGTTGGCGTTTTTTCTGAAAATCAGGACCTTGGGATGGTCGTACACAGAAAAAGCTTCTTCTGCAAACTGGTCGTTAAACTGCCAGTCTCCCAGGTTTGGATATGAGGTCACTGTTTTGACCAGGTCATAACCGAGGCTTCCGGAATACATACCTGGTTCCGCGGTGTTGTAACAAGACACCAAATCCAGGCTTTCAGGGCAGCCGAGCAGCTCACGGTAATAAAAGCTGGTCAAAGGGTAACGCTCCGGCACGCGGGTGGTTGTGCCCCACTGGCGGTTGGAGCTGATGAAAATGTAATCCCCCTGCTGGAGCAGGTCGATGAAGCGTTCGCGTTTTTCAGCATTGTCCGGCCAATAAAGTTCCAGGTTCAGGTCGCCGCGGAAAATTCCGCCGCTATCGCTATAAGGGACATAACCCGCTTGGAAAACAGGCAGGGCGTCATCCCAGGAGGATTCATGCACAGGAGCCACGGAAGAAATTGCCAGGGCGCCTTCACCTGCGGTCATCTCAATGGAGAGACTCAGTACCTGAGCTGTGGAAATTCTGAGAGCCTTGTCCAGCACTATGCGCGCGCTTGTCCCTTTTCCGGCTCCAATACCGACAAAAGTGCCGGAAACCGTACCGCTCACTGCCTGATTCTCCTGCTCCTCGGTGGGGTTCAGCGTGACCTTCAATGTTTTTTCGGAATAATTCTGGCTCAGGTCCAGCAGGTATGGAATTTCCACCGCAGTAATTTCCCCGGGTGTCATCACGCTGATGTCCATGCTGTAGGCGTGCGTGGGCGTAATGGTTTCAGCGATTTTGTCGAGGGATTGCGGTACCAACGCGCCGTCGCTGTTGCGAACGCTCACCTTGGGGACGCCCCCAAGCAGAACCTGGGAATTCGGGTCAGACTGGGTCAGACTGAACACATATTCAGTGCCCTTTTCCAACGGAACCGGTGGGTCGAACCGGAATTCCAGAACGCCCGCGCCAGTGTTCGTGAGGTTCGTGCTGGTACCGCTTGAAAGCACAGGCAGCGTGAGGGGTTCGCCTAACCTGCCCGCGCGCGCAATCGTGACGGTAAAGCGGTTAAAGCCGCCTTGGACGCTTAAATATTGCGCGGTAGGGATTGAAAAGCTTTCCAGACCACCGTCCGTCCAACTTGTGAACACAAAAGGCCTTGCCTGGCTGCCATAAAGCGCGTCACCGCTGCGGTAAGGCGCTTGTAGCAGCTCTTCGCCAACATCCCCGGATATCACCAGATTTACAGGACCAGGAAGCGTCTCATAAATCCATGTAGTCGCAGCGACACGCGTATGAGGACGTGTATAAATCCGCGTGAAAGCGTAAGCATAGACGGCACTTCCAAAAATTGCCAGAATTGCGAGAACGACGCCCAGATTTCGCAGCTTCTTGGCGGATAGCCTGAAACGCCAGATGCGGAACTCCTGACTGGCTTGCCACAAGCGAATAATGCCCCAGGCTGTAATGACAGCAAGCAAGGGGTAAACAAGCAGCAGGTAGCGCATGGCTTTTACCCAGGCTGTCGGCTGCCAGAGCAGGTAAAACAAGGTCCAGCCCCAAACAGGGAGAAGGTCGAATTTTCGATTCTTAATTCCAGCCCAACCCATCGCGGCCAGACTGACCAAAGACAGTATGCCAAACGGAATGCCCATCCCCCAAACGACGAGGTTGTAAAGCGAAAAATCAAGCGACCTGCGCGCCCACTGCAGCGCCGGCGGGAAATCCACATTGCCAGTGCTTTGCTGTGCCAGGCTCTGCAGTCCGTCCAGCCACTCACGGTTGAGCCCTATGGTGAAAAAGCTCGTCCCAGAAAAAGCGTAAGGCTGGAAGACGCGGAAGCTCAGGAGCGCAACCAGCGCCGCTAGCAAAATCATTTTCAAACTAATCTTGCGGAATATTTCGCGCTCTTCTGGTTCACACCGCGCGTAACGAACCGCTTCCACAGCTGGAAGCAGCAGCGCGAGCGAAACCGCGTTGATTTTCGACGCCGCCGCCATCCCCAGCGCGAGGCCAAATGCCGCGTAAGGGAACCATGAACGGAAGCCAATCCTGGTATGCTGCGGTTCCTCTCCATTGTATAGAGGACCCGGCCTGGTTAAAATCACGACGCCGATATAGACGGTTAGCATGCCGAAGGTGTTCGTGAAAGTATCGACCGTCATGAAATGCGACTGTTGGATAGGCAGCACTGCAAAAGCATACAGCGCTGCGGCCAACAGGCCTGCTTTAGAATTGAACAAGCGCAGACCGATCAGAAAGACCAGCAGAATGGTAAAGATATCCGCCAACGCGGAAAGCTGTCTGCCCACGATGGTAATCGCGTCATACCCCACCTGCCCCACCCATTCGCCAATATAGCGAATAATAAACAGCGGCAGGGTTCCATAAACGAAAAAGTCATAACCCACATTGCCCGGATTAAGCGTGGAAGCCTCTGTGTTGAAATACTCACCCACGCTATTCACTGGCGTCATGCTGTTCAGCACCATTGAAAGGAAGCGCTCATCCGGGTGCAAATGCCGTCCTTCATCCCAATCCACGCCAATCGTGCGGAAGTACGCGCCTCCGCAAAGGATCGATAGCAGCAGGAATACGATGATCAGTGCATGCCAATCAATTTTGCTGCGTGTTCTTGCCAATTTGGATTCAGGTTTGTTTGAACGAAGCATAAGGCTATGGTTTTACCAGAAAAACAAGAAAATTCTTTTCAGGCGCAGAGGATTGCACCATCGCGATGGTTCCGCTGGGATACAACTGCTGCAGCTTTTCAACTGCCGCGCTGTCCATCGGATGGATCAGGAACAATTTGGAGCCAAGCACGTTCCCCGTCTGCTCCAACTGGTCGGCTGTGAGCGCAAGGACCTGATCCGGGCGGTCCGCTTCCAGCGCCACAGCCCGGGCGTCCACCCAATACGGATAGCCGACCACCCAGGCATTCTGCGGCAAACCGGTATTAAGCTCGGTCTGCCGGATGACATTCGCCATTTCGGAACTGTTCCAGGCATTCTGCCGATATGTCGCGGGATAATCGTTGAAGGCTGCCTGATAATTCTGTCCGACGAGGAGGAGAAGCAGCAGACCTGAAACAATCAGTTTGTAACTGCCTTTGCGAGCTGGCGACCAGGCGAACAGGGAGTTCATCAAAACCCGCAAACCCGCGGCTGAAAGGATGCAAACCGGCACTAAGACAGCCATCGCGCGGCTGAGCGAAGGATTCTCCAGCGGAAAAGCCAGGGACATCGCGCTGGGGAGGAGCAGGAGCGGGTAAAGCGCTAAAATCGCTGGTATTCGCCAATCTTTTGTTCTGCGGAAGGTCAGGATTACCGCGCAAACACCCACCATAAAAAGAGCCGCGCTCAGCAAGTCCATCCCCGGGCGCAGCGTCAGGCCGTCCACCCAGCTGCTGCGGTTGGACCAGTTAACGATTCCCAGAGCGCTCCACATATTCGCGAGAAAAATCTGGATGGGGTTTCCGCTCAAAGCGGTCTCATACTCCGACACGCGCGAAAGGATTGGCGCGAAATAAGCTCTTGGCTCGAGGGTTATCGCGCGCAGGAGCGGCACGCTGACCACCGCGCCTAACAGCAGCGACTGGGCAGCCGCGCTGAGGATAACCCTCCCGCTGCCTTCCTGCCGCCTGGTCGCCAGCCAGATTAACGCCACCACCAGCGCAAGCGGCGGGAAAATCAGGAAGATTTTATTGGTGAGCAGCCCTAAGCCCACAAAAAGCGCGGAAAGGGCCAAATCGTTGGCTTTGTGTTTATCCAAACCGCTGAACAGAAAAAACAGCGCGCCACTTGCCAGCGGCAGCACCAAGCCAGAACCGAGCAGCGCGCGGGTCTGAATAATCTGCCAGAAGGAGACTCCCAACAATAATACTGCTGCCAGGCCAACCCAGCGGTCAAAGATTTCCGCGGCGAGCCGATAAGTGAAGTATAGGGCTGCGAGATTTGCCAGCGCGTAAGCCAGCTTGAGCCCTACAAAACCCACCTGACCGCCCAATGCAAGGGTTAGCAAGGCACCCCACAGGTATTGGAGCGGTTCGCTCACCAGGTTGCGCGAGTGCATCAAGGCGTTATTGCCTGAAAGAATATCCCGGATTGTGTAGACGTGGTCCACCTGACCGCTCACAAATTCCGGCGGCACGTCCTTAAAGTGCGCGAACGAGAACCAGCCCACCACAGCTATCACCAGGAGCAGCGCGAAAAACCACGCGCGCTCTTCCAGCAGAAGCTTTTTAAAGCGCGTTGATATCGGGACCCGCGTTGTTTTTTCCTGGGTGGATTTGTTCCACAACGCGCTCATGACGATAACGATTCCTGCTGCCCAGCAGAACGTCGCTGCGAGCGTAAAGCGCTGAGCGCTGAACAGAAAAAATGCAGCGCTGGCAAGGGCAAGGCCAGGAAAGAGCAGCCACGTTTTCCCCGTGAAGAACTGCCAGATGCCAGAGGAATCGCGATTGAGCGGGAGGGTCCATTCCTTGGCTCTCGAACCCAGTAAAAGGCAAGCAGCCGCTGCGGTAAAAAACAACAGGCTCAGGAGCCCCATACGGCTGCTGGCAAAAAATTGGGCAAAAAGCGCGAGCGCTCCAGCGCCAGCGGTGAACCAGGGAAATTGCACTGCGCCCGCGACCACTCCTGCAGCGTTTTCAACCTTCTGTTCCATGCCTTCTTCGGCTGGGGGTACTTCGCCACTGCCCCGACCCTGTTGGGCTCCACGCGCCAGCAGTGATTTCAGGTATTCCAGGATTGTGATTTCTGTCTCGTCAGATGCAGGTCGGTTTTCCATCTCAGCCAATCGTAATGCGAAACAAACAAAGCAAGATTTGTGTTGTCAGTATTTTAGTCTGGAAGAAGCTTATCAGGCAAGTTCCGGGGCATACCAGGCGTATAGATATCCAATTTCAGCATGGACAGGGTTTGCGTGTAAACCCACCTGAAAGCCGGTTTTCTGAAGATAACTGGCCAGTTCACGATGATTCTGCCGCTCGTCCAGGTCGTGATACTCCATGACGATTCTTTTTACTGCGCCAAGGGTGCTCGGGTTGGCAGCGAACAGGATTGGATACTCCGCCCCTTCGCAGTCCAGTTTCAGAAGGTCGATTCCTTCGGGCGCATATTCGTCCAGCAGCTGCTCGAGCGTGATAACCGGAATGGCTTCTCCGCCCTCACGACCAGCCCCAGAAAACTCAGTTTGCGCTTGCAGGGGCTCGCCGTTGGCAGCGTTCAGGGTCATTTTGCCGGCCTGGCTCCAAACGCCGGCGTGCACCGCCTGCGCGTTCGCGATGGAATTGAGCTTCAGATTTTCGTGCAGCAGAGCGAATGACTCCGGATTGGGTTCAAATGCCAGCACCCGTCCCTCACTTACCTGCTGCGCAGCATAGACAGTGAACTCCCCGATGGCCGCGCCAATATCCACGATGGTCCAACGAGGTTCAATTTCCATCCCCCAGCGAGTATAGAAGCGGTCCAGAAAGGTCTCTTTTACAGACCAGGTATCCATCCGGCTGCGAACAAGCATGCTGGTTTTTTGCCGGCGCAGGCGCAGCGTTACAGGCGCTTGGGTTCTTGCTCTCAGGAATAAGCGCGCCAATTTGCCCCAATCCCGAAATCCAAAACCCATTTCGAGCAGTGACCAGGCGTAGTAAGAGCCTGTCCGGAAGGCGCTCATACGCTTTTCCTCGCGGCGAAGAAGGTGCATGTTCCGTCCTCGCATAAGGGTTCGTCCAGCAGCGGTCGCAAGCGCTTGTAACGCAGAAAAGGATTTCCCCGCCTCGGGAAGAGCACCCATTTGCCAAAGAGCTTCTTCCACAGCAAATTAGGCAGTCCCGCGGCATGTCCGCGTTCGAGCATGCGCATCGCCCGCACCGGGAAATAATTCCAATACTCCACCTGCGCGAAGCCTGCCTGTTTCAAGCGCGCGATCCAAACATCCGGTGCGTCCAGGTTGTGGTGCCGGGCGATGCGATTAAAAAACACAGAATACCTATTGGCGGCGCTTCTTAAACCCAGCCTGTTCAGCAAGGCGGAGCCCCATAAATCGCTTTTAAAGCGCTGGTTTGGCACTGTGAAATAGAAAACGCCATCGGATGTGAGCGCGCGGCAGATTTCATCCAGAACCGGCTGCACATCCGGGATGTGTTCGAGCACGGAATTGCTTAACGCGCAGGGGAAGCTCGCATCCCGCACGGGCAGCGCGGCGCCTTGCGCCTGCACCAGCAGGCGATAGACGCCTAATCCAGCGGCTTCCTGGATTGGCGCGAACCAGGGGTCCACTCCCAGGCTGTTCGCGCCGCTGCCAAGCGCTGCCGCGAAGTTGCCGTCCCCCGCGCCAATATCCAGGATGGGAGCTGGCAGCTCAAAACGCGCGTACAAGCTGTGTTCAACGGCGCGCAGCATCCCCCGGAAGTAAGGCAGCGTGGAGAGGTGCTTCCAGCAGATTTCGTCCAGCAAGGCAGAGGATAAATTCGTTTTCATGCCAGGAGTGTCGTAAATATGGCGTGATAGCGAAGCGCGGTTTCGGCAATCTCAAAATTCGCGAGGTATTTTTTGGGAGCGGAATGGGCATGCGAAGCTTCTGCCAGAACGGAACAAATTGCATCTGCCAACGCAGAGGAATCGCGCGGAGGAACGATTCGTCCAAAGCCAGTTTTCAGGACAGGCTGGCGCACCCCCGGCAAATCGGAGGCAATCACAGGCGTGCCCTGCAGCATCGCCTCAATCTGCACAATCCCAAACGATTCCGTACTGTTCAGGCTGGTAAATACCAGCAAATCGCAAGCTCCGAAAAACGCCCGGAACTCCTCATCACTCAAGTATCCGACCGAATGCCAGCGCTCGCCCAAAGGCTTTGCCAGCGCTTCAATACGCGCCTGGTAGCGCTCCTCTCCGATTACTCCTTTCCAGGTCCCCGCGTGCATAATCCGCGCGGTCGGGAAACGCTGGAGCACTTGCGGCATGGCCTCAATCAGGTATTCATACCCTTTTTCCGCGGCAGCGCGTCCCGCCAATCCGAGCACGCGCTCTTCATCGGCGATGCCATATTTCCGTTTGAAGCGCTGTATGTCCGCTGGGCTGACTTTACTCATCTCAACCGGTGGGGACGCTTCACGAATTTTTTGCATATGCGGCTGCAGCCAGCGCGAATTTGCAGCGTAGTCCAGGGAGTTTTGCACAATTTCGTCAGCCATTGTTAAGACCCGCGCGCTCAACGCTTGCGTAACGGAACCAGCCAGGCGGTCCAACCAGTTGCCTTGAAGTTCCAGGTCGCAGTGGTAGGTCACGACCAAAGGCTTGCTTTGCCTTTTTGCTTCGCGTGCCAGAAAGAACGCCTCGAACTGCGGGAGGTGCAGGTTTACCGCGTCCGCCCAGGAGGTCCATCTGCGCGCGGTTTTCAGCAGCCCCGGCATCAGCACGCCTTTGGAGAGGTGCCAGCGCACAGGTTGCCGCACAACCCGGAAGCCTTGCATGGACTCTTCCCGCGGGAGCTCTTGCTTGTATTGTGAGGTCAGCACCACGACCTCGTGACCGAGCGCTACCAGACCCTGAGCCAGCCGCTGCGCATAAACCGACAAGCCTGAGGAATACGGTTTGAAGTATGTGGTGGAAATCAGGACTTTCATTCGGCTTCCTCTTGCTGCTGTTTCCAAAGCATCGCCTTCTTGCTGAGGTTTTGCAGGCTCTCGCCCAGCAGGAAAATTCCAAGCATGCCCAGAAGGCTGGTGACCAGGAACTGCACCGCATGTAAAATCAGCGCGATCACCAACGCGGTCGCTTGGTCCACACCCAAAACGCTGAACGCGGCAACGTTGGCAGCCTCGTAGACCCCCATGCTTGCGGGCGCGGTCGGCAGCGCATTCGCGAAAGCGCTTCCCGAGGTCACGAAAACTCCCCACCACCATTGGCTCTGCGGGATCAGCGCGCGAGTCAGAACCCAAACTTCTGCCATCGAGCACGCCCAGCTGGCAGCCAGCAGAAGCAGCGCCGGAAAGAAACGCCCCGGCCGCAGCAAGATTTGGAAACCTTCCAGAAAACTGAGTAATCGCGGCAGCAAGCCTGCAAGGCGGGGCTTTTTCGCCCAGCGCGCGGTGAGGAAATCCGAAATGCGCTGCTTATTTATGGCTGCCAAGGCGGCTCCCGCCATTCCAACTACAGTCAGCGCCAGAATAACAAGCGCCAGGGTTTCAATGGATTGGCTGGTGACGACAAGCGGTAAACTGACCAGAAAGAAAAACGCTGCCAGGAAAAAATCAAGGACCCGTTCAGTCACGATGCTGGCAAATACGGGTAAAAAGCCAGCCTTTCCCCGGCCTGCCAGCAGCGCGGCGCGTCCGAATTCCCCCAGTTTGAGCGGGAGTACGTTGTTCAGCAAGTAGCCTGCGTTGACGCCAAAAAAAGCTTCACTGAAGCTGAATTTACCTTCAAGCAGAAAATACCAGCAAACGACCCGCAAAACCAGGCTCATACCAAAGAGCGCCAGCACAAGCAGCAGGTTCTCCACGGAGATTTGCGCGAATGCCCTGCCTACCTGTGAAAAGTCAATTTCTCTGCCAAGAAAATAAACTGCCGCTGCGGTGACAAGGAGCGGCAGCAGCCATCGTAAAAAACCCGCTTTGCGGTGCTTTTCATCCTGCGGTGACATCAGTTCTCCAATTTGAGGATAGCCATGAACGCTTCCTGTGGGATTTCCACGCTCCCGACCATCTTCATGCGTTTTTTTCCTTTTTTTTGCTTTTCCAAAAGCTTTTTCTTGCGGGTGATATCCCCACCGTAGCACTTCGCCAGGACGTCTTTGCGCATCGCCTTCACATTCGCGCGGGAGATAACCCTGCCCTGAGAGTAAGCTTGGATTGGGATGACAAAAAGCTGCTGCGGAATTATTTCTTTTAACTTGCTGACCATAGCCTGACCTTTATGGTAGGCGTCGTCTTTGTGCACAATCGCGGTGAGCGCATCTACTTTTTCTTCGTTCAGGAGAAATTCCAGTTTGACCAGATTACCTGCCCGGTATTCCAGGAACTGGTAGTCCATGGAAGCATAGCCGCGCGTGCCGGATTTCAGCAGGTCAAAAAAGTCGATGATAATCTCAGAAAGTGGGATTTCAAAGTTCAATTGCACGCGGTTGGTCGATGGATATTCCTCTGAGACATACACGCCGCGTTTACGGCGAACCAGATCCATCACCACGCCGTAGTACTCGGTCGGGGAGAATATGTTCAATTCCATCCAGGGTTCGCGAATTTCAGCAATCAAGCCTTCATCCGGGAGGTCTGCCGGGGAGTCTACGATGATGGTTTTCCCGTTCAGCAGTTGCACCTCGTATTCAACGGAGGGCGCGGTAAAAACCACATCCAGGTTGTACTCCCGCTCCAGCCGCTCCTGGATGATTTCCATGTGGAACAGCCCCAAAAAGCCGCATCGGAACCCGAAATTCAGCGCTTCACTGGTTTCCGGTTCATAGACCAGCGAGGCATCATTTAGCTGCAATTTTTCCAGCGCATCTTTCAGGTTGGGGTAATCTTCCCCTTCTGTCGGGTACACGCCGGCATAGACCATCGGCTTGGCCTGGCGGTAGCCTGGCAGCGCGTTTGCCGCCGGGTGAACGGCATTGGTAATCGTATCGCCTACCCGGCATTCCGAAACAGTTTTGAGCCCGGTGGCAACATAGCCAACGTCGCCGGCTTCCAGCTTGTCAATTGGGTATAGGTTCGGCGAGAAGATACCAATTTCGACGGGTTGAACGCGGATTCCATTCGCCATCATCATCACCTTGTCGCCGCTGGTCAGATGCCCGTCAAACACGCGCACATATGCAATTACGCCTTTGTATGAGTCATAATGGGAGTCAAAAATCAACGCGCGCAGCGGGGCGTCTATGTCGCGTGTAGGCGCCGGGATTTTTTGGGCAATCGCTTCCAACACCAACGCAACATTCAATCCGGTTTTTGCGCTGATAGGGATGATCTCTTCTTCAGCCACTCCCAGCAGAATGTTAAGGTCTTTTTTGACCACGTCCACTTGAGCGCTGGGCAGATCAATCTTGTTAATGACTGGAATGATGACCAGGTTCGCATCCAGGGCGAGGTAAAGGTTGGCGAGTGTTTGCGCTTCAATGCCCTGGGTGGCATCGACGACCAGCACCGCTCCCTCACACGCGTACAAAGCGCGGCTGACTTCGTAGTTGAAGTCTACGTGCCCGGGGGTATCGATGAGGTTAAACTCGTATTCCAGAGCGTCGGGGCTGTGATAAATCATTCTCACCGCGGAGGCTTTGATGGTGACGCCTTTTTCCCGTTCCAAATCCATCGAATCAAGCACTTGTTCGGTCATATCGCGGTCCGATATGGTGCCGGTAAGCTGCAGCATCCGGTCCGCCAGGGTGGACTTGCCGTGGTCTACATGCGCGATGATGCAAAAATTGCGGATTTTTTCCATAAGCGCATTGAGTATAATCGATTTCTTTAGTCGGTTTCGGGGGGGATTACCCGCGCGATTGCCTCGTTGATGTCGAGGGAATCCGCGCCGCAGCCCATTCGCAGCCAAAGTAAAAATTCAGTATTCCCGTCGGAACCTGTGATCGGCGAGGGGATCAGACCTGCCGGCGCGTAACCCAAAGCCCGCGCCTGCGTCAGGACATGCTCCAACACCTGGGCGTGAATTCCTCTGTCCCGGATGACCCCGCGGTGTTTCTTTACCTCCTCCCTGCCAGCCTCAAACTGCGGCTTCACAAGGGCAATGACTTCACCCGGTTTACCCTCAAACCACTCCTTCACTGCCGGTAAAATGAAATCCAGCGAAATGAAGGACACATCGATCGTGACCAATTCTGGAACTTCCGGAAGATGGCGCAGCAGGCGGGCGTTGGTGCGGTCCATCACCACCACGAGCGGGTGGTTCCGCAGGCTGGTGTGCAGTTCGTCCTGCCCGACGTCAATCGCGAAAACCTTGCTCGCCCCGCGCTGAAGCAGGCAGTCGGTAAACCCTCCAGTAGACGCGCCGACATCCGCGCATATTTTGGCCAAGGGGCTGACATGAAAACTTTCCAGGGCAGCCTTAAGTTTTGCTCCCGCCCGTGAGACGAATTCTGGCTGAGCCAACAGCGCCAGAGAGCAGTCGAGCTGCACAAGTTGCGAGGCTTTTACCGCAATAGAACCATTCACCTTGATAAGTCCTTCGTCAATTGCCCTTTGGGCTCTGGTACGCGTTTCCGCGAGTCCCAGGTTTACCAGGTGTTGGTCCAGGCGTATCTTTTTCATACTTCTATTGTATCCGCTTATTTTCAGCAGTGCGATTTTTGAAGTCTTTAGAAGCTTTGTGATAAGATATTTCCCGTGAGCGCTTATCTTGAGACCATGCGTCCGAAGCAATGGATAAAGAACCTGGTGATTTTCGCGGGTTTGGTATTCGACCGGCAGCTCCTGCAGTTGGAGCCGCTGCTGCGCGTTTTTACCGCGGTTGTTCTTTTCTGCCTGATTTCCGGGCTTACGTACACGATTAACGACATTCTCGACGTTGAAGTTGACCGCTTGCATCCCCGGAAGAAGAATCGCCCGATCGCGAGCGGCAGATTAAGCCTGCGCAGCGCCCGCATTTTTGCAGTAATTCTGGCACTGCTCAGCTTCTCAGCAGCATTTGCTCTCTCAGTAAATTTTGGGATTATTTGCCTGGCCTACACCATGTTAATGCTCTCCTACTCCAAGTGGCTGAAAAAAATAATCCTGATTGATGTGATGGTCATCGCCCTCGGCTTTGTGCTGCGAGTGGCAGCTGGTGTACTCGTAATCAAAGTCAATTACTTCTCACCCTGGTTGTTCGTTCTCACCACCTTGCTCGCGCTGTATCTTGGTTTTGGGAAACGCTTATCGGAAATAAAGCTGCTGAAGGATCAGGCAGGCGAGCACCGCGAGGTGCTGGACGAATATACCTTGCCACTGCTCAATAATCTACTCGTCGTTACCCTGAGCGGCATTCTCATCACCTACTGCCTGTACACCTTTTCATCCCACCCGGATGGGACGAACCTGATGATGATGTTTACAATTCCGTTTGTCCTTTACGGGATTTTCCGCTACATGGTCATCCTGCAGAACAGCAGCCTGGCCTCTTCGCCAGAAGAGTTGCTTTTAATTGACCGCCCGCTCAGAATCACCGTTGCTCTATGGGCTTTATCGGTCGTCATCGTTCTGTATCTGGTCTTCTAAGGAGCACAAATGCCGGCCATCGCTGCTAGCGCTTGCGCGAAGTTGATTTTATTGGGCGAGCACGCCGTGGTTTATGGTGAACCTGCCCTGGCAATTCCTTTTTCAGGACTGCGCGCCCGCGCGGCGGTGGAAGCATGGATCGGCGCTCCAGCCGGCAAAATCCACATTTTCGCGCGGGATTTGGACCTGGACGAAGACTGGTCCGAGCTGCCCGAAAACAACCTCATCCGCAACGCGCTCAGCCTTGTGCTGACGGAGCTTGGGATTGAACGCCTGCCCACCTGTAAATTACAGATCAGCACTGAGATTCCTATTTCAGCGGGTTTAGGCGCGAGCGCTGCCCTGGCTGTGGCTGTGATGCGCGCCTTTTCCGCTTTTCTTGGGCATCCCCTGGGTACGGAGCGCCTGAACGCGCTGGCGTACAAATCGGAAACCCTAATGCACGGCACGCCATCCGGAATTGACAACACCGTTGTGGTATACGAACAGCCTATCTTATTCGCCAGACCGCAAGGGTTTCAGGTCATCCATCCCTTGGAAAACCTGCATTTCCTGATCGCGGACAGCGGGGTGAAAAAAGCTACTGCGCTGACAGTCAGCCAACTCGCGCAAGACTACGCGCAATA
>JBCFBH010000042.1:0-17176 GCA_038562595.1 Anaerolineaceae bacterium | reverse complement strand
TCGAAGTTGCATCTTTTGCTACTCGCGAACAGGTGAAGACCGCCATCGAAACGGCTTTCGATGTCAACGTTGAGCGTGTAAATATCATCAACCTCCCCGCCAAAGCGCACCGCAACTCGCGGACCCGCCGGCTGGCCGTGCGGTCGAGTGGCTACAAGAAAGCCATTGTGACCCTCAAGCCTGGAGAGAGCATTCCTGTATTTGAAGGAGTGGACTAATGGCAGTCAAGATTTATAAACCCAAGACGAACGGTCAGCGGCACAAAACCAGCTACACGTTCGAAGAAATTACCAAGACCCGCCCCGAGCGCAGTTTGATCGTGGTGAAAAAGGAACGTGCTGGTCGTAACTCTTCTGGTCGTGTGACCGTACGCCATCGTGGCGGCGGCGCTCGCCGGCAGATCCGCATCGTGGACTTCAAGCGGGAAAAGATGAACATTCCCGCCAAAGTCAGCGCGATCGAATACGATCCCAACCGCACTGCCCGCCTGGCACTGCTGACCTATGCGGATGGCGAGAAGCGCTACATCATCGCCCCGATCGGCGTCAAAGTTGGAGATACCCTGCTTTCTGGTTCCAATGTGGAAATCCGCCCCGGAAATAACCTTCCCCTGGCGAACATCCCGGTTGGCACCACGATCCATGCGATTGAACTACATCCCGGCAAGGGCGCCCAGATTGGCCGTTCCGCGGGAAGTTCCGCTCAACTGCTGGCAAAAGAAGGCAAGTACGCCCACGTGCGTATGCCATCTGGCGAAGTTCGCCTGGTTCTGCAGGAATGCAGCGCTTCCATCGGTCAGGTTGGCAATGTGGACCACAGCAACGTGAAGCTTGGCAAAGCCGGGCGCGCGCGCCATATGGGCTTGCGTCCGGAAGTCCGCGGCACCGCGATGTCTCCCCGCGACCATCCGCACGGCGGCGGTGAAGGACGTTCTTCGATTGGTATGCCCGGTCCGAAGACCCCGTGGGGTAAACCCACGCTGGGATACAAGACCCGCACGAACAAGCGGACAGATCAAATGATCATTCGCCACCGCTCCAAGGCCAAGCGCCGTTAGTGGTGGATGAGAAGCAGAAAAGGACGATAAGATGTCTCGATCATTGAAAAAAGGGCCATTCATAGACCCGAAACTTTTGAAACGTATTGAAGAGATGAACGCCAAAGGCGACAAAAAGGTCATCCGCACCTGGAGCCGCGCCAGCACCATCTTCCCCCAGATGGTCGGTCATACCATCGCCGTACACGACGGACACCGTCATGTGCCGATCTATGTGACAGACAATATGGTGGGCCACCGCCTTGGTGAATTTGCCCCGACCCGATGGTTCCGCGGGCATGTTCAGGAAAAGTCCAGTAAGTGAGGCAGGGATGGCACAGGAAATAAAAGCAAGTCTATCCAACCTCTCAAGCTCCGCCCAGAAAGCCCGTCTGGTTGTGGATCTGGTCCGCGGTAAAAAGGTCGTCGATGCCCTGGGCATTCTGAGCCTGACCCCGAATAAAGCAGCCGAACCCGTTCGCAAACTGCTTTACTCCGCGATGTCCAACGCTGAAGAGAATTTTGGCGTCAGTCGGGATGACCTGGTAGTCTACAAGATTTTCGCAGATGAAGCTCCTACCCGTAAATGGAGATCCTTTGGCGCGCGCGGCCGTTTTAAGCCGCAACTGCGCCGCAGTTCCCACGTGACCGTGGTTCTGCGTGAGATCGAGTAGGACCGGAGAGAGAGTTAAGGAGAAATTATGGGTCGTAAAGTACATCCTATTGGTTTTCGTCTGGGCATCAATAAACCCTGGTTAGGCCGCTGGTATGCTGAAGGCAGCGATTACACTGAACAGCTGCATCAGGACCTGCGCATCCGCGAGCTGGTGCTGAAAAGCGCCGAACGCGCGGGCGTTTCCGGCGTGGAAATTGAACGCTACCCTGGCAAGGTGAAGGTGTCTCTGCACACCGCCAAACCTGGCGTGCTCATCGGTAAGAAGGGCGAAAGCGTCAAAATTCTGCGGCAGGATCTGGAAGCTCTGACTGGTAAGAAGGTGGACCTGGACGTCAAGGAAATCAAGAACCCCGATACTGACGCGTTTCTGGTTGCCCAGAATATCGCCGGACAGTTGGAACGCCGCATCAGCTACCGCAGAGCCATGAAACGCGCCATTCAACAGGCGCTGCGCCAGGGCGCAGGCGGTATCAAAGTCTCCGTCTCCGGGCGTTTATCTGGCGCGGAAATGGCGCGGCGGGTTACCCTGCGCGAAGGCCGTGTTCCGCTGCAGACCCTGCGCGCTGACATTGATTTTGCCCGCGCAGAGGCTTCCACAACCTACGGTCAGATCGGTATTAAGGTCTGGATCTATCGCGGCATCGTCATGGGCCTGGCTGAAGAGAAGATTGAAGCCACCGAAGGCGTATATATCAGCGAGTAATTATTAGGTAATTGTGAGGTAGTGGACTATGTTGATGCCAAAGAGAGTAAAGTACCGCAAGCAGATGCGCGGCCGCATGAAGGGCAAAGCCCAACGCGGCGTGGATGTCAGCTTCGGTGAGTACGGTTTGAAGTCGTTGGAATGCGGTTACCTGACCGCCCGCCAGATTGAAGCAGCCCGCCGGGCTATCGTGCACGAACTCAAGCGCCGCGGCAAGGTGTGGATCCGTGTTTTCCCGGATAAACCCTACACCAAGCGCGCCGCCGAAACCCGCATGGGTAAAGGCAAAGGTTCCGTGGACCACTGGGTGGCAGTTATCCGCCCGGGCAGAGTATTATTCGAGGTAGGCGGCACGGATGAGGAATCCGCGTTGAAGGCTCTGCAGCGCGCGCGTTATAAGCTTGGTTTCCGCACCAAGGTAGTTACGAAAGAATTGGTAGGAGAAGGTTCATGAACACCAAGGAAATAAGAGAACTTTCTACGGAAGAAATTAAGAACAGGTTGATGGATTCCCGGCAGGAACTGATGAATATGCGGTTCCAGATGGTGACCGGTCAGCTGACCGACACCAGCCGTTTTAAGATTACCCGCCGTCAGATCGCGCGTTTTGAAACTATCCTTGCGCAGCGAGAACGTGAAGGGAAGGAAGGTTAAGATGAACAAACGTCGCCGTCTAATCGGTACGGTCACCAGCGCTAATACCGCAAAGACCGTTAGCGTGGAAGTTTCCCGCACGTATCAGCATCCGCTCTACCACAAAGTGGTGCGCGGCAGCAAAATTTACAAAGCGCATGATGAGTTGAACAGCCATGTTGGCGATAAGGTCAGCATTGTGGAGTGCGCCCCGCTTTCAGCGACCAAACACTGGATTGTTGAGAAGATCATCAAAGTCGAAATCCGCGAGGCGGGTGAGCTTGATGGTATCTCAGGTGAGGAGGCGGCATGATTCAGCAAGAGGCTCGGTTAACAGTTGCAGATAACACCGGCGCCAAGCAAATTCTGGTCATCCATGTGGTTGGCGGAACCCGCCGGCACTATGCCTATGTTGGCGATATCGTCATCGGCACGGTCAAAAGCGCTTCTCCGCAGGCGGCGGTCAAGAAAAGCGAAATTGTCAAAGCAGTGATTGTCCGCGTCAGCAAGGAATACCGCCGGGCGGACGGTTCAAGCATTTGCTTTGATGACAACGCCGCGGTGATTTTGGATAACGACGGAGTTAATCCGCGCGGGACCCGTATTTTCGGCCCGGTCGCACGCGAACTGCGTGAAAAAGGCTTTATGAAAATAGTTTCATTGGCTCCGGAAGTGCTGTAGCCATTGAGTAGGAGTGTCTAGATGAAAATGAAAATACGAAAAGGTGACATGGTCAAGGTCACCCGCGGTGATGAAACTGACAAAGGAAAGACCGGCGAGGTCATTCGTGTCTTGCCCAGGGAAGAACGCGTGGTTGTGCAGGGCGTAAATCTGGTGAAGAAACATCAGAAACAAACACAGTCCGGCAACAAAACCATCCCTTCCGGGATTCGCGAATTTGAAGCTCCGATTCACATTTCCAATGTGGAACTCGTGGGCCAGGGCGCTGAAAAAACCAGCGACAAAGCGGCTAAGTCCGGCAGGTCTGCCCGGACCGCCGGGAATAAAGCCCCCGCCAAGGCTGCCAAGACTGAAACCAAACCCGCCGCCAGAAAGCGCGCGACCGGCAAGCCTGCCGCCGATAACAGCGGCTCGGGCAAAGAAGGCGCAGGTGAGTAGCTATGAATAAACTACAAGAACAATACAAGAACGAAATCGCGCCGGCTCTGTTTAAGGAACTGGAGCTGAAGAACGTGATGCAGACACCCAAAATCGTCAAAGTGGTGGTCAACATCGGCGTGGGCGAAGCGCTGGACAATCCGAAGGCGCTGGAAGCTGCTGTGGGGGATCTGACGGCCGTCACAGGTCAGAAACCGGTGGTGATTGCAGCCAAGAAAGCGATTTCCAACTTCAAGCTGCGCGAGGGGCGCCAAATCGGCGTGAAAGTCACCCTGCGCGGAGAGAAGATGTGGGCTTTTCTGGACCGTTTGATCAACATCGCGCTGCCGCGCGTCCGCGACTTCCGCGGTATTTCGGCGGATGCGTTTGATGGACGCGGCAACTACACGTTGGGTCTGCAGGAACAGTTGATCTTCCCTGAGATTCAATATGACAAGATTGACAAAGTCCGTGGGATGGAAGTAAGCATCGTGACAACGGCTGAGAACGACGATCACGCGCGGCAGCTGCTCAGCAAGTTTGGCATGCCCTTCAGGAAAGGAAACTAATGGCTAAAAAGTGTATGATGTACCGCGAAATGCGACGCAAATACCCCAATCAGGTGGTTAACCGCTGCCGGGTTTGTGGGAGACCGCGTGGATATATGCGCAAGTTTGGTCTTTGCCGAATTTGTTTCAGAGAACTGGCACTTCAGGGAAAAATCCCTGGTGTTACGAAATCATCCTGGTAATTTGGCCTGGAGGGAAGACTATGACTATTTCAGATCCAATTGCCGATATGTTAACCAGAATTCGCAATATTGCCATGGCTGGTCAAAGCCTGGTGGTCATGCCGAATTCCAAGATCAAGGAAGAGGTCGCCCGCATTCTGCAGGAAGAAGGCTACCTTGAGAGTTACGAAGTTGTCGATGGAAAAGCCAATGGCAGCAAAGTTTTGCGCCTGAAGCTGAAGTACATTGGTGAACGCCGTCACCGCCGCCCGATTATTACCGGTCTGCAGCGGGTGAGCACTCCCGGCTGCCGCGTGTATACCTCCCGGGACGAAATCCCGTGGGTGCTTTCCGGCATCGGTATCGCGATCTTGTCAACCCCCAAAGGGATCATGACCGGTCAGCGCGCCCGCAAGGTTGGCGTCGGCGGCGAGATCCTCTGCAAGATTTGGTAGGAGCTAAAAATGTCGCGAATCGGTAGATTACCCATCGCCATTCCTGCCGGCGTTGAGGTCAAAATTGAGGAAAACAAGGTTTCTGTCAAAGGTCCGCTTGGACGGCTGGAACAGGAGTTTTCCTCTGAAATTGGCATCAAGCTGGAAGATGGCCATCTGATTATTGAACGGCCGAATGATCAACCGCGTGTGCGCGCTTTGCACGGCACCACTCGGGCGCTGCTGAACAATATGGTTCAGGGCGTGGCAAGCGGCTTCGAACGCGTCCTGGAAGTCAACGGAGTTGGCTACCGCGCTGAACTGAACGGGAAGGACCTGGTCCTCAACGTGGGCTATTCTCACCCCGTCAACTACACCGCTCCGGACGGCATTACCTTTGAGGTGGAGACCAAAACACGCCTGGTAAAGGTAAAGGGCCGCGACCGTCAACAGGTCGGACAGGTTGCCGCAGACCTGCGCAAGATTCGTCCGCCTGAGCATTACAAAGGCACGGGTATCCGCTATCAGGGCGAGGTTGTGAAACTGAAGCCTGGTAAGGCTGGAAAGACCGGTAAGTAGAGGTAAAGACTATGGCAAATAAATCAAGAAACGCAGCTCGGTTACGCCGTCACGCGCGGGTCCGCAAGAAGGTTTTTGGAACTCCCGAACGCCCCCGCTTGAATGTGTACCGCAGCATTAATGAGATTTACGCGCAGGTGATTGATGATCACAGCGGGACAACCCTGACCTCTGCCTCCACAGTAGACACCCTTCTGCGGGATGTAGTCAAGGGAAAACCAAAAGCCGAGCAGGCCGTGCTGGTTGGCGAAGAAATCGCCAAACGGGCACTTGCCAAGGGCATTAAATCCGTCGTGATGGATCGCGGTGGTTATTTCTATACCGGCCGCGTAAAAGCTCTGGCTGACGGCGCGCGCAAGGGCGGGTTGGAATTCTAAGCTGAGGAAATGATGGAAGATTATCAAAACGAAGAAACTACTCTTGATGAACGCGTAATCGACATCGCCCGGGTTGCCAAGGTTGTTAAAGGCGGTCGGAGGTTTTCCTTCCGCGTCACCCTGGTGGTGGGCGATAACAACGGTAGAGTTGGACTTGGCATCGGTAAAGCCGGCGCAGTTCCTGATGCGATGCGCAAGGCGACTGACCATGCCCGCAAGAACATGCATGATGTCAGCCTGTTGGGTACCACCATTGCTCACGAAGTCATCGGCACGCAAAGCGGCGCCAAGGTTTTGCTCAAGCCCGCCTCTCCCGGTACCGGCGTGATTGCGGCTGGCGGCGTGCGCGCTGTTTGCGAGGCAGCCGGCATTAAGGACATCCTGACCAAATCGATGGGCAGCAACAACATGCTCAACATCGTGCAGGCTACCTTCGATGCGCTCAGTCAATTAAAGTCCCCCCAGACTGTCGCCGCCGAACGCGGCAAGGATGTCGTGGATGTGACTCCTTTCTGGGAGAGGAGGAAGCGTGGCTAAACAGACCAAAAAAAGCAATCGAGTGCGCGTCACTCTGAAGAAGAGCGGCACGGGATATCCTGTCCGCCAGAAAGCGACCCTCAAGGCGCTGGGTTTCCATCATGTGAACCAGGTTGTGGAGCATGAGGATTCCCCCGCGCTGCGTGGGATGCTTACAAAGGTCTCCCATCTGGTTGAGATTGAAACAGTGAATGAGGAGAAGTAATGCAACTACATGACTTAAAACCGAACGAGGGTTCGAAGAAAGGCCGTAAGCGCGTTGGTCGCGGCCACGGAAGCGGCTCCGGAAAGACTGCCGGGCGCGGTGTTAAAGGTCAAAATTCCCGTCAGGGCGGCGGTGTGCGCCTGTACCATATGGGCGGCAACCTGCCGTTCTACCGCAAACTGCCTTTCTTGCGCGGTGAGGGCTTCAGCCCACGAAATCGCGTGCGCTACGCCGAGGTGAACCTGGATGCTCTGCACAGCTTTGCCGCTGGCGCTGAAGTGACCCCCGAAGCGTTGGCAGAAGCCGGACTGCTTAAGGATAAAAACAAACCTATCAAGTTGATGGGTCGGGGTGATGTCAACGTAGCCCTGAAAATTAAAGTGCACAAAGTGACCGATGGCGCCCGCCAGAAGATTGAAAATGCCGGCGGCAGCGTGGAAACGATCGCGTTTGCATAGGCCAAAAGGAGCAAAACTTCATGAAACGGTCGTCATGGCGCTTTCTGTGGAAATCTGAAGATATTCGCAACAAGCTGTTGATCACGCTGCTGCTGCTGGGCATTTACCGCCTGGCGGCAAATATCCCGGTGCCTGGGATTGACCGGGCTACGGTAGCCGCGTTGACCAATCTGAGAGGCACGCAAGGCAACCTGATCAATTTGCTGGATATGTTGAGCGGCGGTGCCGTCTCCAATTTCTCGATCCTGGCGATGGGTGTTTATCCGTACATTACCGCTCAGATTATCCTCCAGCTTCTCCAGCCGATTATCCCCGCGCTGGAAAAGAAGATGCAGGATGATCCGCGCGAAGGCCGCATCTGGATGGAGAAATGGACAGTCATTCTGACCATCCCGATGGCGCTGCTTTCCGCTTTTGGACAGATTAACATCTTCAACCAGATGCTCGGCAGCTCCATCATTACCAACTGGGGCTTCACCGCCGGAAAGCTCATGCCTACGCTCACCGCGATCATCGCGATGGTGGCAGGTACGATGCTGGGCGTGTGGCTTGGTCAACTCATCTCGGAGTTCGGTCTGCGCAATCAGGGTCTATCGCTGATCATTTTCAGCGGTATTGTTTCCCGCCTGCCGCAGTCTCTGCTCACAATGATCTCAAGCAGAGAATCCTGGTGGATGATTTTCATTGTGGTCATTATCCTGGTAGTTACCATCTTCGCGATTGTGTATGTCCAGCAGGGGCGGCGCAACGTCCCGGTGATGTTCCCCGGTCGCAGAATTGGGAACCGTATGTCCATGCCGGTGCGCAGCAATCTGCCGCTGATGGTAAACATGGCTGGTATGATCCCGATTATCTTTGCCCAGTCCTTCCTGACGTTCCCGGCAATTCTGGCGTCGTTCTTCGTGAACTCAACAACCACCTGGCTTGCCAATTCGGCGAATTGGGTGACCAACGCGTTTGGGGCGGAAGCCGCCTGGTATCCGGTGATGTTCTTCATCCTGGTGGTATTGTTCACCTACTTCTACACGGACGTGATGTTCACCCAGCAGAACTACGGCGAAAACCTGAAGAAACAAGGCGCTCAGATTCCGGGCGTCGTGCGCGGCAAACCCACGCAAGACTACCTGACCCGCGTACAGCGCAGAATTACGCTGCCTGGCGCATTCTTCCTTGGTTTTGTCGCGGTGATGCCGTATATGTTCAGCGCAATCGTTCCAGCGGGAAGCTCGGCGACGCTGCTGCTTTCCTCTTCCGGTCTGCTGATTGTGGTCGGTACCGTACGTGAAACTGTCCAGCTGATTGAAACTGAACTGCGCATGCACGGTTATGACGACAGGCTGATTAATAGCTGAGGTTGATATGAACGAAAAGGCGACTTACATCGTCATGTTAGGTCCTCCAGGTGCCGGAAAAGGCACCCAGGCTAAGGTAATCGCGGAAAAACTCGGACTGGTGCACGTTTCCAGCGGAGATTTATTCCGCGAGAATTTGAGCCGTGAAACCGAACTGGGCAAACTGGCGCAGACCTACATGACCAAGGGCGAATTGGTGCCGGATGACGTTACCATCGCGATGGTCAAAGAACGCCTCTCCCGCCCGGACTGCGCCTTGGGCGCGGTGCTGGATGGGTTCCCGCGCACGCCCGCGCAAGCCGAAGCCTTGAATGGTATTCTGGCGGAAATGAACGGAAAGATTGATCTGGTGCCCTTAATCAGCGTACCCGACCAGGTGCTCGTTGAGCGCCTGAGCGGCAGATGGATGAGCGCAAGCGGGCGTGTTTACCACGCGCTCTACAACCCGCCCAAGGTCAAATGGCTTGATGACCTGGATGGAAGCCCTCTTTATCAGCGCGATGATGACAAGCCCGAAACAGTGCAGCACCGCATTGATGTCTACAACGCTCAGACCGCTCCGCTGATTGATTTCTTCAGGGCGGCTGGCGTTCTGACTGAAGTAGACGGTACGCAAAACATTGACAAGGTAACTGAAGATATCCTGTCCGCGATAGGTTCGGTCTCGTGATGGAAGGAAGTGTTAACATCAAATCCGCGGCGGAAATCGCGATTATGCGCGAAGCCGGCCGGATTAACGCCGAGGCGCTCGAGGCGGTGAAAGCCGCTATCGCGCCGGGTGTCACGACGGCAGAGTTGAACGAGGTCGCTGAGGCAGTGCACCGCAAATATGGAGTTTACTCGCCCTTTAAAAACTACCCGGGTCCCTACCCGTTTCCGGCCAGTATCTGCGCCAGCGTGAACGAGGAGTTGGTGCACGGCATTCCAGACAAGCGCAAGCTGAAAGAGGGCGATATTGTCTCGATTGACTGCGGTACGGTATTTGAGGGTTTTGTGGGCGATTCAGCTTTTACAGCTGGCGTGGGAGTAATTTCCGCGCAGGCGCAGCGGCTGATCGAGATCACGAAACAAGCTTTGGACGCAGCGATTGCCCAGATGGTGCCCGGAAATCATCTCGGGGATATTGGCGCGGCAGTGGAAGGCCTGGTGCTGAAGCACGGCCTGCATGCGACCCATCTGTACACTGGTCACGGAGTCGGTCGGGAGATGCATGAGAGCCCGTTGGTACCGAATTATGGGCAGCCCGGACAGGGCATGCTGCTGCGGGAAGGGATGACTCTGGCGATTGAACCGATGGTCCTGGTCGGGACGCGCTACACGCGCGAACTAAAGAACCAATGGACTGTTATCTCGCGGGACCGCTCGCTGACTGCGCACCAGGAACACACGGTGGCAATCACGGCGAACGGGCCGGAGATATTGACGAGATTGTGAAAAAACAGGTCTTGCCAAGAGACCGAAGAGAAGATATAATAGAATCTTTGCGGATAAGCATAAGGAGTTACTGATGAAAGTATCAGCTTCAATTAAAAAACGCTGTGGAAATTGTAAGATTGTCAAACGCGACGGTCGGCTCTATGTCATTTGTACCAACCCAAGACACAAACAGCGACAAGGATAAGGAATCATACAATGGCTCGTATAGAAGGTGTTGACCTACCGCGCAATAAGCGCATTCAGATTGGTTTGCGGTACATTTATGGCATCGGCCCACGAACCGCAGATGAAATTCTGGCTGTGACCGGTGTGGATCCTGACATCCGCGTCAAGGACCTGCCGGAGAACGAAGTTACCAAGCTGCGTGATTATATTTCCCAGAACCTGAAAGTTGAGGGAGATCTACGCCGCGAGGTGCAGATGAATATTAAACGTTTGGTTGAAATCGGCTGTTACCGCGGAATGCGCCACCGCCGAAATCTCCCGACCCGCGGTCAGCGCACACGCACCAACGCGCGCACCCGTAAAGGTCCGAAGAAGACCGTTGCCGGCCGCGGCCGCCGCCGTGGAGCGACGAAGAAGTAGCATTGAACTGGCTGCCTGAGCCTGGAGGAGGGTTTCCTTTCTCCCCTGCGGCTACTTCAGGCTTATGGCATGCCGGACAAGAAGAGATTGAGTGAGGAAGAGTTATGGCTAAACAAGCACGCACAGCACGACGAACGACCAGTGCCCGCAAAGTAAAGCGCCAGGTTTCGACAGCGCAGGTGCACGTCTACGCGTCCTTTAACAACACCATCGTGACGGTGACGGACCTGCAGGGCAACACCCTGTGCTGGGGAAGCTCCGGAAGCGCGGGTTTTAAAGGTTCGCGCAAGAGCACACCTTTTGCCGCCAGAATGGCTACAGAACAGACCATCAAGACCGCCCAGACCATGGGCGTGCAGGAAGTGGAGCTGTTTGTTAAGGGTCCCGGTCCCGGCCGCGAAGCCGCGATTCGTGCTGTCCAATCCCTGGGTGTCAAGGTTCGCCTGATATCCGACCTGACGCCGGTCCCGCATAATGGCTGCCGGCCGCCAAAACGCCGCCGCGTGTAGTATCAGAAAAGGAAATTGAATTATGGCAAGATATACTGATCCAGTTTGTCGTTTGTGTCGGCGCGAGGGCGAGAAGTTGTTCCTGAAAGGGGAACGCTGCTTCTCCCCGAAATGCGCTTTTGAAAAACGTAGTTATCCACCCGGCATGCACGGAAAAATGAATTCCACGCGCCCCGGTCGGGAATCCGACTATGCCAAGCAGCTGCGCGCCAAACAGAAGGCCCGCCGCGTGTACGGCATCTACGAACGCCAGTTCCGCCGCTTCTACGGGCAGGCGCTGAAAATGCGCGGTCTGACCGGTAATAACCTGCTGCAGATTCTGGAAACCCGGTTGTCCAACGTAGTCTACCGCCTTGGTTTTGCCGCCAGCCGTCCGCAGGCACGCATTTTGGTGACCCACGGTCATTTTTTGGTGAACGGCGAACGCGCGGACATTCCATCCTATGGAATTTCCGTTGATGATGTCATCTCAGTTCGAGAAAAATCCCTTGATACCATCTATTTCAAGAATCTGCGGGAAGAAGCTGAAGGCAGAACAGTGCCGAGTTGGCTGGCACGTGATATGACCAACCTGAGCGGCAGGATGCTGCGCTTACCCGAACGTTCTGAAATTGACGGTAACCTCAACGAGCAACTGATTGTTGAATATTATTCGCGCTAATCACCGATTATTCAGTCTCTCTCATCCAGAGACTGGCGGAGGGGCTAACCGTGAGTGGAAGATTTGATATGGTAACACCAAAAGTAGAAGTTAGTAATAAGACCCGTGAGAGCGGGCTGTTCACAATCAGCCCCCTGGAGCATGGTTTTGGCATCACCCTGGGCAACGCGATTCGCCGTGTTTTGCTTTCCTCTCTGGAAGGCGCGGCAATCACCGCGGTGCGCATTACGGATGTCATGCACGAGTTCAGCACCATTCCCGGAGTTCGTGAGGATGTCATCCAGGTCATGCTGAACCTGAAACAGATCCGCATGAAGTTGTACGATGTGGATGTAGCGCACATTCAGCTGGACGTGCGCGGAGAAGGCACTTTCACCGCGGCGGATATTATCTGCCCACCAGAAGTTGAAATCATCAACCCGGACCTGTACCTTTTCAGCATCACCGACAGTGCGGCGCATGTGGAAATGGAATTCACGGTTGAGCGCGGACGCGGATATATGCCCGCGGGCGACCGCGCGGAGCGCCTGCCCATTGGCGTTCTGCCGGTAGACGCGATTTTCTCCCCGGTCCGACGTGTCAATTGGTCGGTCACCAGCGCGCGCGTTGGGCATAGCACCAATTTCGATAAACTGAACCTGGATATCCATACAGACGGCACAGTTCCCCCGGAAACCGCTCTCAAGAGCGCGGTGGACCTGCTCATCCATCAGTTCAGCTTTATCAGCGGCAACAGCGCGGAAATGCTGGAAGGCGAGGTCGAGGTTGAAGAAGCCGACCACTTGGGCGGGATTGAAGCAGCCGACACCCTCATCGAATCGCTTGATCTGACTGTGCGCGTTTACAATGCCCTGAAACGCACTGGCGTTTCCACCGTACGCGACGTGCGCGAGATGCTCGCCAAAGGCGAAAACAACATGCTCTCTATCCGTAACTTCGGGGAGAAGAGCCTGGTTGAGTTAAGAGCCAAAATGATTGAAAAAGGCTACCTAAAAGACGAAAAAGCGGAGTAGTTAGTTATGCGACATCAGGTAAAAGGATATCGCCTTGGCAGAAGCGGCGGACACCGCACGGCCATGCGCAAGACGATGATTATGCAATTATTTGAACATGAAAAGATTCAGACCACGCTGGCAAAGGCAAAGTCCATTCAGCCCGACGCTGAAAAGATGATTACCGTTGCCCGCAACAGCCTGAACGCCAGCGAAGTGGAAAAGCTGAATGCCCGCCGGCAGATTGCGGCTGAACTTGGTAATTCGAGCGCAGAAACCGTTAAGAAGCTGTTCGACGACATCGCTCCGCGCTTCAAGACCCGTCCAGGCGGTTATACCCGCTTGCTCAAACTTGGACCCCGCCTGGGCGACAACGCCGAAATGGTCTTGCTTGAACTTGTTTCCGAGTAACGCGGAATGAAGGGTTTTCGCCTTTCGGGCCCTGAAAGTTGAAAGGCATGGCACATTACAAACTTATTCTCGCTTACGAAGGCACTGAATATCACGGCTTTCAGCGGCAGAGGAACAGGCACAGCGTGCAGGCGGAATTTGAGACCGCGCTGCGCAAGTTGGGATGGCAAGGCCGGGCAGTGATGCCCGCAGGCCGGACCGACAGCGGCGTCCACGCCCAGGGGCAGGTCATTAGCTTCTCTCTGGAGTGGAAACACGGAACCGATACGCTCGTGACCGCGCTGAACGCCCATCTGCCCGCGGATATCGCAGTGCAGGCTGCCGAGGAAGTGCCGCTGGCATTTCATCCGCGTTACGACGCGCTGAGCCGCACGTATCGCTACCAGCTTTACGCCCGGCTTGCGCGCAATCCGCTGGTGGACCGCTTTAGCTGGCGCTTGAACCGGATGCCAGACCTGGAAAAGATGAACGGCGCAGCCCGGCTCTTGGTCGGTGAACACGACTTCCGGGCATTTGGCAAGGCTCTCAAAGAGGATGCCACTACCGTGCGCAGAATTATTCGCGCGGAATGGGAAGGTACTCCCCAGGAGGCAGCCTTTAGCATCTGCGGTAATGCTTTTTTGTACCACATGGTGCGTCGGATTGTGTTTGTGCTTGTGCAAGTCGGGCTGGGAAACCTGCCCGAAGAAATCGTAAGTCGAGGTCTGGAAAGCGGCGAAACAGGGATAGTCAGCCTGGCGCCTGCCCGGGGATTGACCCTGCTGGAAGTCGCTTATCCGGAGAATGAGTGGAAATAAGCTTCGGCGCTAATCGCCTGAGTGTGGATTTGATAAAACGGAGAAAGTAACAGTGGAAAAAACATACGTTCCTAAAGGACAAGCTGTCGGTGAGTGGTATCTTGTGGATGCTGCCGGCGAAACGCTGGGCAGACTCGCGACCCGCATCGCCGTATTGTTGACGGGCAAACACCGCGCGGACTACACCCCGGGTGTGGTTTTGAATGATCATGTGGTAGTGGTCAATGCAGCGCAGATACGTTTCAACGAGACCCGTGCCGAAGAAAAGAAGTACTATCGTCATTCGCTCTTTCCGGGCGGCCTGAAGTCTGTAACGATTAAGCGCCAGATGGAAGTGAAACCAGAAGCGGTCATTCGCGCCGCAGTGCGGGGTATGCTTCCCAAGAACCGCCTCACGGCACGTTACCTGGCCAACCTGAAAGTCTATGCCGGTTCCGAGCATCCGCACGAAGCGCAGAACCCAAAACCGATTTCGGAATAATTAAAGAGGTATTATGGCACAATATTTTGAAGCTGTTGGACGTCGAAAAGAAAGCACAGCCCGCGTCCGCATCACCGCGGGAAGCGGTGTGTTCACCGTCAACGAGAAAGCGCTGGATGTTTACTTTCCCCGCATTGGCGACGCGCCCATGATTTTGAAAGCGCTGGAAGCAGCCGGGCAAAATCCTTCCCTGACCGATGTAACGGTGAAGGTTGAAGGCGGCGGCATCAGCGGTCAGCGCGACGCGGTCAAACTTGGCCTCGCCCGCGCTCTGGTCAGCATGGACGAAGGCACCCGCCCAGCTCTGCGCGAGAAAGGTCTGCTCACCCGCGATGCCCGTGTTAAGGAACGCAAGAAGCCAGGCCTCAAGCGCGCCCGCAAGGCCCCGACTTACACCAAGCGTTAAGTCACCGCGCTGGAACGCGCCTTTGGGCGTAAGTTTTCCAAAGCGTTTTATGCGATACAATATGAAGGCTGTCCGTATTCAGCGTATGGGCAGCCTTTCCCTGTTTGAATAATGATCTATCGACCGCGACATTCAGATTTGCACTTATGAACACTCCTGGAATTGTAATTGTTGGACTTGGACCGGCAGGCGCGCAGCTGCTGACGCGGGAAGCCTGGGAATGGCTATCCGGGTTGGACGAGGTTTACCTGCGCACCAGCCAGCACCCCTGCGCTGCCGAATTACCTAAAACCTTGAAGGTACACAGCTTTGACGCGCTCTACGAGAAGCATGACGCGCTAGCGGATGTGCTGGATGACATCGTACAGACCATCCTGGACCTGGGCAAGCGCACAGGCGGTGTGACTTATGCAGTCCCCGGCAGCCCCTGGGTGGCGGAGGAAACCTGCGCGCGCATCCTGGAGCAGGCTAAAGCGGAGAATCTGCCCGTGCGCGTCATCAACGGCATGAGCTTCCTGGAGCCAGTCTGCGCGGCGCTGAGAATCGACCCTGCCAACCAGCTGGTGATGATTGACGCCCTGCAGTTAGCCGAGAAAAACGTACCGACCTTCCCGCCTTCCTGCGGCGCGCTGATTCAACAATTGGGTACCGCGCTGGACCTAAGCGAAATCAAGCTTACCCTGATGAGCGCTTACCCAGACGATTACCCGGTGCGACTGGTGCATGCCGCCGGCACTCCCCAGCAAAGCGTGGAGGATCTCCCGCTGTACGCCGTGGATATTTCCAAGAAACTGGGTTTACTATCGACCCTTTACATACCCCCGCGCGAACATGGGTATTCCTTTGAAGACCTGCAGGAGATCATCGCGCGCTTACGAGCGCCTGACGGCTGCCCGTGGGACCGCGAACAGACGCATCTCTCCCTGCGCCCGTACCTGCTGCAGGAGGCTTACGAAGTGCTTGAAGCGTTGGACCGAGAGGAACCGGAGGAGCTGCGCGAAGAATTGGGCGATTTGCTGCTGCAAATCTTGCTGCACGCCCAGATTGCGACGGAAACCGAGGACTTTCGCATGACTGACGTGATCCAGGCGATTAGCTCCAAGTTGATCCGCCGACACCCGCATGTGTTCGGCGAGGTGCAGGTCAGTTCGGTCGATAACGTGCTGCAGAACTGGGAGAAAATCAAGGCAAAGGAACGCGAAGAGAACGGCAGCAGCCACACGAATGGCCTGCTGGAAGGCATTCCCCTGGCGCTTCCAGCGCTGACCCAGGCAGACCAGATTCAACGGCGCGCCAGGCGGGTCGGATTTGACTGGAACAGCATAGAGCCGGTAATTGCCAAGGTTCTCGAGGAGCTGGAAGAGCTAAACAGCGCCGAAACCAGCGCTGACCGCCAGGCAGAAGCCGGAGATCTGCTTTTCGCGGCGGTGAACCTGATCCGTTGGCTGGATATTGACCCTGAGACAGCCCTGCGGGAAAGCAATCTGCGCTTCCGCAAGCGTTTCGCCTATATTGAAACCGAAGCCGCAAAAACCGGCAGAAGCGTGGAAGCGCTTAGCTTTGAAGAGATGGACGCCCTCTGGGAAGACGCGAAAAAAGCCTTGACCACCCGGGACGAAGCCTGAGATGCACAACGGGATAGAGGAAACACCCCGGAAGGAAACAGATGCAGCGCGGACGGAAAAGCTGACAGAAGAAGGCCGCCTGAACGAGCGCGAGAGCGCGCGAGCTGACGGCAGCGAAAACGCCAGCCAGCAAATCGCGCGTGCCACCGGTATCGTGATGTTCGCCTTCATCCTCAGCAGCCTGGTAGGGGTGGTACACCAGGTCGTGATTACCAATGCTTTTGGCACGAGCGCAGCGCTGGATTCCTTTAACGCTGCCAACCGCGTTACAGAGCTGCTGTTCAACCTGGTGGCAGGGGGCGCGCTGGGCTCGGCCTTTATTCCAATTTTCACCGGTTTCCTCACGCGCGGTGATAAGCGCGGCGCCTGGCGCCTGGCATCCGGCGTGGTAAATATCGTTTTTCTTGTGCTCATCGCGGTTTCGGTTTTATCCTGGATTTTCGCCCCATGGATT
>JBCFBH010000041.1:0-17492 GCA_038562595.1 Anaerolineaceae bacterium | reverse complement strand
CGGCAATGGCGTAGTGGTCGGGGCGGAAACCAAAGTTATATGCCAGGGTATCCCCCAACAGTTGGTAGCCGCCCACGGCGTGGGCGACGTTCAGGCGCTGCGCGTAATACCCGGGGATATCCACCCAAAGGTCTCGCGGAAGAGAAAAGAGGTGGACTTCGTTGGTTTTCAGGTTGAAAGCCGCCAGGAGCATCACATCCGTACGGTAGCCGCTTTGAGGGGAATAGTCCGAACCGAGCAGCATGATGGTCTTCACGTACGGTGGAATTTGGAGTGCTTCGGAATAACCAGCCAGATAGGGGTCTTCGAGCTGCTCCGCGTTATTACTCCAAAGGTTGCTGAGGAAACTGCCCTCTCCAGCGCGCGTCCGGTTGAGGCTGACCGCTCCGACCCAGGCGAGCGCGACGATGAGCACGAGCAGGAATAAAATCAAAGGAAGTGAGGACTTCCGCTGAGGTTTTTGCATAATTGTTTCTTTCTATTTGATCTTGGTCTGTGGGCTAATCCTTAATCCTCGGGCGGGTTCAACGCGTAGCCGTACTCTTTTGCCAGGCTGCGCAGCTTCAGCGCCACCTCGCGCCATTGAATCTTGGAAATGCCTAATTTCTGGCGGATTTTATCCGTCTCCACGCCAGCCGTCAAGTCGTTTAAGGCGCTGGTCCAACGGCACATGTCGAACGAAAGGTGCTTTTCCAGACCGGCGGCATTGCCGATGTCTTCCAGCAGGTATTCCAAACGCCGCTGGGACCAGGGGAAGATCGCGTCTTGAATGGCGTAGGCGGCAGCGTATTCCTGGTAGGCTTGCACCCATTCGACTGAAACCAAAACCTTGCGTTCCTTGTAGCGGTAGCGCGGGCTGGAGTAGCGGATAAAGATAAAGGGACCATCCGGACCGTCCAGCTCCACGTGGTTTGTTTTCAGGTTCAGGCATTCGCCTTTTTTCATCGCTGTTTCCAGGACGAGTTTAAGCAGCAGGTAGGGGCGCAAATCACGCGAGGCGGAAGTGCGCAGCGCGTCGGCAGCATCCAGGGTGCGCTCCTGTTCGCTTTTGGTCAGGACAACGGGCAGCGGGCTGATGACCGTCTTTTGCTCGACCTTTTCAGCGGGGTCCATAGGGATGACACCGCCGCGGGAGAGCCAACGGAAGAATGATTTGAGGGCGGTGATGCGCCGTGAGAGTGTTTTTGGGCTGCAGGGCACGTTGCGGTCGGTTTGCAGCCAGTTCAGAAAGTTCTCCAGGTCTTTGGTGCTGACCGCGCCAATCTGAGCGTCGGTGGGCAAAAAACCGGCCAAGAGCTGCAGGTCGGCAGTGAAAGCTTTGAGCGTATGGGTCGAGCGGCCCTGGTCGTGCAGATAGATTTTCCAGGCCTGGATGGCAGGCTGCATCAGGGTGCTGGCCGTCAGATGAGCGCTAAGGTTTTCCGTCATCGGATTCATGCTTGCTCCAATCGATTTCGCGTAGATATTTCTCACTTAGTGTATTCGGATTTTTGGCGCTTGTCAAACTTCAGTCGTTCAGATACAACGCTTCGGCAATAATCGGGTTGATGGCGTAGTAATTCGGAATCAACACCATGGCGCCTTCCGCTGTAATCCAGTTAGTCACCGTTTCCGGTCCGATGGCGTATTGGTTGATGTTCATTGTTTTCATTACTTCAGAAGCCAGCGGGATATACGGCAGGATATCGGCCAATTGCAGGTTTGTGTCCACGTATTCCCGGTACACTCCGTAAAGTTCGGGCAGCATAAAAACCACGTTCAGGTTCATCGCTTTACGGAAAATTGCTTTCACCACGTCCTGGGCGCGGCGGTTGCGGTCAAAATCGCTGGTGGTCAGGCGCGACCGCGAATACCACAGCGCGGTACCCCCGTTCATGTGGGTCATACCCGGTTCCAAGATGCACCAGCCGCTGGGGTCCAGTTTGCAGGAGTCCTGCAATTCCTGGGTCACCTCAACGTCAATGCCGCCCAGGCCGTCAACCACGTCCGTGAAACCGTTGTAGTTGACCATCATGTAATAATCCGGGTGGATGCCGAAATTGGCCTGGAAAGTATCCGACAGAAGCTCAAAGCCGCCCAGCCCCCAGGCAGTATTGATGCGGTTGGACCAGTAGCCGGGGATGGTGACGTACAGGTCGCGTGGGAATGAAATGAGCGAGATGGAATGGTGCTTTGGGTTGAGGGAAAGCAGCATAATCACATCAGTGCGGAAGCCGTTGGTGGAAAAGTCATCGCAGCCTAAAAGCAGGATATTCAGCTGGTTGTCGGGCAGCTGCTCCTGGGAGATGACCGGTACTGGCGTGGGGGTATAGATGGGCTGGGGCAGCAGTTCAATCGTGCCGTCCTCCAGAATGTTGGCAAAAGCGTTGGGTTGGAAAGGCGTAGGCGTCGCGGCGAAATCCTTAAAGCTGATGCGATAAGGAAAAGCGCTCGAGTTTGCGGCAGCGCTCACCAGCACCCCTGAGACCAGGACCATCACAAATGCCAGCGCGAGGGCTCCGAAGGCTATGAGGGTGATTATCTGATGTCTTTTTAGTCTCATTGTTTCCAACTCCTGACGCTGAGCGTCCGGTCTAATCCGTTTGCGGCGGCTCTTGCAGCGCGCCCTCCAAGGGGATGAGCGCGCGCCAATGCGTCAGGCTGCCGCGTTCGCTCTTCAGCCACCAGTGCCCGCCGCATGCGCGCAGCAGCCGCGCCGCTTCACTCAGCGCTTTAAAATCGCCAACTCCGGCTGGAGAAGCCGCTCGCGGATCCAGAAGCGTTTCAGGCAAGCGCTGCTGAACTTCGGAGCTCAGCCCTTCACCGGTATGCGCCGCCAGGATCTCCAGGGCGGGGCGTCCGTCCTCAAATCGCGCGGCTGTGATGGAGAATGCAACTTCGCCGTCCGAAGGTGACGCGGCAAAGGCATTAATAGCCAGATTTTCAAAGACCTGTTGAACCAGAGCGAGCGCCGGCGCGTCGAGCTCTGGCAGTGTGCCAAAAGTGAGCTGGCAGGTGACCCGCCGGGAATAAAAGGATAAGGCAAGCTCGTCCAGGCTGGATTGCAGGGCTGCCCGGGTACCACTTGTGGGGGTTGTGGTTTCCTCCGGGATGGAGGCGGCTTGCGCAGGCCGGGCTGATTCTGCCGCATCCGGGGCAGCCGACGCGGTACCCGCCTTGCCAGGCAGTTCGCCAAGCGCCGCGAGGGCATTCTCGAGCGACTGGCGCAGGCTGAGCGCGCGCTGTTTGTTTTGTTGGAGAGCAAGCTGGAGCGCGGCTTTTTGCTCCCGCAGCGCATCCAGCTCGGAGAAGGCGCTCTGCTGGGCTTGCAGCTTGTGCTCCAACGCCTCCAATTGGGCTTCCAGATATTTCTGCCGCTGCTCGCGCACGCGCAGTTCGGCTGCGTAGGCAGTCTGGTCGTTCGCGCGCTGCGAGATGAGAGCGGTAAGTTCGGCTTTAGTGGCGGAGAGAGCATCCGCCAGGTCGCGCTTCTCGCGTTCCACCTGATTGGCGAGGAAACGGCTTTCGTCTTTCAGCGCGGTGTCCGCATCCAGAGCAGACGCGCGCTCCAGCACCTGGTTCAGCTTTCCCGCGAGCGGGCTGAGCGCGTCCAGGTCCGCGCTCGTCCAGGCGCGCTTGGTGTAGGGGTTGAAGCAAAGCAGCGCGCGGCTGCCGAACGGGAAAAGCAGCAAAGGACCGCAAGCGTTGTAGCCGCTGGTGCGCATGAGGGCTTGTTTTTCGCTGTTGAGTTGTTCATCTGCGTTGGCTGTCAGCGGGACCAGGTCTTCCACGTGGCGCCTGAGTTTTGGAACCTGGTTGAAGGGCAGCTGAAAAGCCGGCAGATGTCTTTCACTGATGAGGTCGTAGACGCTGCTCACGGTAAACGTGGGGGACTGCGGGTCTTTTTCCATAATCCCGACCACATCACCCATCAGGTAAAGGGTCAGGCTGTGTGTGAGGGAGGCGCGGATTTCGTCCGCGCGCGAGAGCAGGCCGAGGTCCAGCAGGGAGGACACCATCTGAGGGGAGCTTGCCGCGCCCGGACGGGCTTGTTCGCCGCGGCGGAACTGCCAGGCAGCGCTGATGAGCAGGGGGTAGTAGAGCAGTTGGCTGAGCATAACGCCGCTGGGTAGTTTGCTTTCCAGCGGAAAGAGGATGTTTACCAGGTAGCCGAGCGCGGCGATGAGCAGGATAAGTACGCGCTCCAGCTTGTGGGGCTGCTTGCTGCGCAAGGCCAGCGTCAGGGCGATGAAAAGCACCAGCAGCGCGGCAGCAGACCATGCCAGGCTCAAGACCGAGCCGGAAAATGCCGTCTCGGCTGGCCAGGTGGACCAGGCTAATACGCTCAGCGCTCCTGCCAACAGGGTTAGCCCGCTGAGGGTTAGCGGCAGACGCATCTGACGCTCGTTCAGCCGCCCGGTGAGCAGCCCGGCGCCAAGCCAGATGAGCGTGAGCAGGGTGAGCGCGTGAAAGACCAGCGGAAAATAGCGGGCAAGGTCGTCCTGGCCCTGGTAAATGAGCAAACTGAGCGTCAGCAGCGACACCTGGGCAGTAAAAACCACGATGAGGGCAGCGCGCAAAGATGGCGCGGGCTGATACCCGGAGGAGCTGGCCTTGCGCAGCGCCAGTAAAGCCAGCAGGCTGGCGCTCAGCAGGATGAGGTAATAGAGCAGTGCGTAAGGAAAGACTGTGAGAAGAGGAAGGATGTCCAGTAGAGCTTTCATCAGCAGGCGCCAGTTTCGCTTTGAATAGAGCTAAGGTTGCAAGAACTGTTCCTGTCGCTGAACGGCTCTGCCGCGCTCAACTTTCCAGCTTTTCCAGCCCGACCTTAAGCCGGCGCAAGGTCTCCTGCTTTCCCAGCAGATCCGCCAGCTCGGTAGCGCCGCCTGGAGAGGCGGGCAGCCCGGAGAGCGCGGTGCGGATTGGCCACATGACCGTGCCGATTTTGTAGCCCTGCGCGGAAGCAAATTCCTTGAGCGCGGCGAACAGGTTTTCGTTATCCCAGCTTTCCAGGCCTCCGAGTAGCGGGATGACCGCGCGCAGCACTTCTGCGCTGGAGGCGAGCGTGGCTTTGGATTTCTGATTTTCAAACATTTCCGCGCTGAAATCCGGCAGCTCGACGAGGAAGCGCGTCATCGCAGGGATGTCGGTCAGTTTTTCAACGCGAATCTGAATCAGACGGCTGATCTTTTCAGTGTCCAGGTTTTGGACGCCAGCTGGATAATACTTGCTGGCAGCCTGATGAAAAGCGGTGGGGTCCATCGCGCGGACGTGCTCCCCGTTCAGCCAGGTAAGTTTGTCAATCGAGAAAGCCGCACTGGACTTGCCTATGCGGTCCATGTCGAAGGCTTCAATTAAATCCTGCATGGTAAAGAACTCACGGTCATCACCCGGGCTCCAACCCAGCAGGGCGACGTAGTTCACAATCGCTGCCGGCAGGTAGCCCATGTTCACCAGGTCTTCAAAGGAAGGGTCGCCGGCGCGCTTGCTCAGCTTGGCGCCGTCCTCGCGCAGGATGAGGGGAAGGTGGATATACTCTGGGATTTGCCAGCCAAAAGCCTGATAAAGGAGGTTGTATTTGGGCGTGGATGAGAGGTATTCCTGCCCGCGGATGACATGCGTGATTTCCATCAGGTGGTCATCCACGACGTTGGCAAAGTTGTATGTCGGGAAACCGTCCGATTTGAGCAGCACCTGGTCGTCCAGCTGCGCGTTTTCGATGCTGATCCGGCCGTAGACGTGGTCGTCAAAACTCGTGCTGCCGCCTTCGGGGATGCGCTGGCGCACCACAGGTATAAGCCCCTGGGCAAAGCGCGCTTGCACTTCGGCTTCCGTCAGCAGCCGGCAGGGGTCGCGGCTCACATCCGGATGGGCGGGTTGGTCTTCAGTATCAGGTTTATCTTCTTTCTGACAGAAGCAGTAATACGCTGCGCCTCTGGCGATAAGTTCTTCCGCATATTTGCGGTAAATTGGCAGGCGTTGGCTTTGGACGTAAGGTCCTTTTCCGCCGTCCTTGTCCGGGCCTTCATCGTAGGTGATGCCTGCCAGGGCAAGCCCGTTGTAAATCGCGGCAAGCGCGGCGGGCACATTGCGGGATTGGTCGGTATCTTCGATGCGCAAAATAAAAACGCCCCGGTGTTTTTTCGCCAGCAAGTAGGCGTAGAGGGCCGTTCGTAAGTTGCCGATGTGCATATAACCAGTCGGGCTGGGAGCAAAACGCGTTCTGAACATGGGTCATCCTGCCTGAAACTTCAAATTACCTGCCAATATCCTACCATAAACCTTGTCGCGATTACAGCCCGACGAGAAAAAATCCCGCTGGTGAGGCGGGATTTTGGACATCAGATTTGGGGTTAGACAATGCGGTCAAAGAAGCGCGCCAGCTCTTTTTTCTGGTCTTTGTGCACCACTGCCAGCACTTCATCCGCGGTCTGAAAATCCAGTTCGCCGTGCGGCACAATCAGTTCCCCTTTGCGCAGAACTGCGACAATCGTGCACTGCTCAGGAAGCGCCAGGTCGCGCAGCAATTTGCCGTTGGCAATGGCGTTCGGGGCGACTTTCTCTTCCACCAGGTCAAATTTGCCTTTGCGCAGTTTATGGAGCGTGATCATATCACCCAGAGACATTTCTTCGGCGATTAAGGCGGCCATCAGGTCAGCCTGGTTCAGCGCCACGTCCACGCCCATGACCTCAGTGAACATCCAGGCGTTTTTGGGGTGGTTAGTGCGCGCGATGGTGCGCGGAACCATAAATTCGAACCGCGCGAGACTGGTGGCAACCAGATTGACCTCGTCCTGACCGGTGACCGCGGCTATCACGTCCATTTTCCGGATGCCCGCCGCTTCCAGAACGTCTGGATCAGTGCCGTTGCCTATGTAAACTACTCTTTCCGGAACATCCAGGAGGATGCGCTGTTTTTCTTCTTCGCGCAGTTCAATCAAACGAACTTCGTGATTTTCACTCAGAAGATAGTTCGCCAGGTAAGTGCCGACTTTGCCACCACCAATAATCATGACTTTCATGTTGTCCTCCTTACCTTGCCTAAGCCCCGAAAATGCGGCTGACTTTATCTTTCGAGCCGAATTTCACGAAAAGGTGCACAATGTCGTCCCTCTGAAATTGCGTAGCGGGGTTGGGTATGAATGTTTTTCCGGCGCGCGTAATCGCGACTACCTGAATCTCACCTGGAACCTCGGTTTCTTTGATGGAGTGATTGACCATCGGAGGTTTCACATCTACATCCACCAGGCTCACCTGACCCGCGCCAATCAGGCGCTCAACGTTGAGCTGGGAATAAATCAGGGTGCTGATCATGCGGTCGATACCGAGCGTGACCGGAGAAATGGTCTGGATGCCCATGCGGCGGTAGATTTTGGCTTTCTGCGGCTCGTATACCCGGGCGGATACCCTGGGCACCTTGAAGACCATTTTTGCCATGCGGGCTGCCACAAGGTTTACCTCATCGGAAGCGGTGACCGCCGCCAAAGCGTCTGCGCGTTCGATGCCGGCATCGGAAAGTACCTTCTGGTCAAATCCAATCCCGACAAAGGTCTTGCCCTTGAACGTTGGTCCGAGCAGTTCAAAAGCCTTTGGGTCGCTGTCAATTACAGAAACCTCAATCCCCTGGAGGCTCAGGTTTTTCGCGAGCCCGGCTCCAACACGTCCACACCCAATAATGATTACTTTCATAATGTTTCTCCTTTGCCAGCAAGGTTCTGCTTTTGCAGGGCTCTTTTTTCCATTTGTGTCTGCACCGCTTTCCGAATCATATCCGCCATGGGGAGGCTGGGGATCCAAAGCAGGTGGAAAAGCCAATATTTAGGCTCAAACGGCCCCGTGCCAATGAAGCGCTGCATGAACGGAACATAGACTATCGCCACGACGATTAGCACTTCACTCAGGATGCCGTACCAAATCAGTTTGTTGTTGAACAGCGGGGTCTTGAAAATCGACCGGCGCGTGGAGCGCTGCGCGAATAGGTTGCCAATCTGGGTGAACACCACCGACGCCAGCGCCATGGCTGTGGCTGACCTATAGATAGGACCGCTATTGGGAAGGTCCAACCACTGACCGGCATACCCGTTCGTCCAGTAGTAGAAGTAGAAAGCCGCCATAGCTGCCAGAGCCTGCACCGGACCAAGAATCAGGTAGGCGCGCGTCAGGAGCGAGCCTGTAATCAGGTGTTCGCTCAGCTTGCGCGGCGGACGGCTCATTGTGCCCGCCTCCGGCGGCTCCGCGCCCAGCCCAAGCGCCGGGACGATATCCGTGCCCAGGTCCACTGCCAGCACGTGCATGACGTTCAGGGCGATTGGAATGCGCGCCGCCGAAAGGGCATGCGCGATGAATGGCACTGCTTCCGGCGTATTGCTGGTGAAGATATAGGTGGTAAAGCGCTTGATGTTCTCGTACACCGCGCGGCCTTCTTCAATAGCGTTCACGATGGAGCCAAAGTTGTCATCTGTCAGGATCATGTCCGCGGCTTCTTTGGCAACGTCGGACCCGGAAAGGCCCATCGCGACGCCGATATCCGCCTTTTTCAAAGCGGGGGCGTCATTCACGCCATCACCGGTTACCGCGACCACATTGCCAAGCTTCTGGAGCGCGGAGACGACTTTCAGCTTGTGTTCCGGGGCGACGCGGGCAAAAATAACCTGACCCTGCACCGCTTCCACCAGGTCATCGTCGCTCATCCCCTCCAATTCCACGCCAGTCACCACGCGCAGGTCTTCGCCTTGCACGATGCCAATCCGGCGTGCGATGCTTTCGGCGGTGAGGCCGTAGTCCCCGGTAATCATGATGATGCGGATGCCCGCGTTGAAGCACTTCTTCACTGCTTCGGTGACGTCCACCCGCGGCGGGTCCATCATGGCAACCATCCCAAGGAAGGTCAGGTCCGTCTCGATGGTCTCTACCTGGTAGTCGTCCAATTCGCGCGGCAGCGCGCGCGTGGCGGCGGCAAGAACGCGCAGCCCCTGCCGGGCGAAGTCATCGTTTTGCGCCATGATAAAGCTGACCCACTCCTGGTTGAGCGGAACAATCTGGTCGCCCAGGCGGATACTGCCGCAGACATCCAATATTTCCCGGATACCGCCTTTGACATAGGCGATGCGCTGGATGTCGCCGTCCACCCGCTGCATATGAACCACGGTCATGCGTTTGCGGCGTGAATCGAAAGGCAGTTCGGCGATGTTCAGTTCGTTCTGCAAGTCAGCCCGGACGTAGCCTGCTTTTTCCGCCAGGACGAGCAGGGCGGCCTCGGTGGGGTCACCCAACACTTTCCAGCCTGTTCTGGTGCCATCTTCCAGCGTTTCCGGCGGGAGCAAGCGGGCGGTGTTGCATTTTGCCTGGGTCAGTATGACTTCATTGAGAGCGCCCACAGAGCGGGGGTCCAGCGCGCTGTCGTTTTCGGAGAAACTTCCCACCGGGTCGTAGCCGGTGCCAGAAACCTCGATTTCGCGCCCGGCATAGGGCGCAGATTCGCGCGATATAGGCACCCACACCGCGCGGACCGTCATCTCGTTCTGTGTCAGTGTGCCGGTTTTATCGGTGCAGATGACATTGGTGCAGCCCAGTGTTTCCACCGCGGAAAGTTTCTTGATTAATGCGTTGCGCTTTGCCATACGCTGGGTGCCCATCGCGAGCGCCAGCGTGACGGTTGGCAGGAGCCCTTCCGGTACGAAGGCGACCACCATGCCGAGCGTGAAAATGAAGCTTTCAATCGGCGGAAGATTTACCAGCAGCAGTGCGATGACGAGGAAAAGTAGACCGACGCCTACGGCGATGACGGTCACAATCTTGGTGAGGTTCTCCATTTCCTTCTGCAGCGGGCTGAGTTCTTCTTTCAGGGACTGCGTAATCTGGGCAATCCGGCCGAAGTTCGTGTTCATACCGGTGGCATAGACCATTGCCTTGCCGGAGCCGGCAGCCACAAAGGTGCCCGCGAAGATGAGGTTGGGGATATCCGTGCGGGTCATCTGTTCGCCGCTGACCGGTTCCGCCGAACGGTTGACCGGGTGGGATTCGCCTGTGAGCGTGGACTGGTTTACGCGCAGGTCAGAACTGTTCAACAGGCGGCAGTCAGCCGGGATGCTGTCGCCTTCCTGCAGGAAGATGACATCCCCGGGCACCAGGTCTTGCGCGAGGACGCCGGTTTCCTCCCCGTTGCGCATCACGCGTGATTGGGAAGGCAGGATTTTTTTAAGCGCCTCGGTGGCTTTTTCCGCGCGAAATTCCTGGAAGAAGCTGAACGCGCCGTTGATGATATTCACTGCCCACACCGCGATTCCAAGCTCAGGCATTTGGGCGAAAAACGCGCCGATGCCTGCCACCCATAGCATGATGGCCATGATATGCGTGAAGTTGGCGAGGAATTTGACGATAAGCGGCTTGCCTTTGACTTCCTTGAGAACGTTGGGTCCGTACGCGCTCAGGCGTCGGGCGGCTTCGTCCTGGTCCAAGCCTTCAGGTTTGGAATTGAGTTCCTGGTACAGTTGGTCAGGAGTGAGTTCCTGAATCCGCTGAATTAATTCTGCACCTAACGAAGTAAGTTGTGCTGCCATAGATATATGATAATACTTTCTGGGAGGATAAAAGAATGAATTTGATGGGTTTTTGACAAGCGATAATATTACTCCCAAACGATAGCTTGTCAAATAGATTCAGGACGCTCGTAGCGAATTTCGCCTGTTTTCGCTCCGAATTTACATGGATTTAACAATCAGGATGGCGTGGCGATAGGACGCTCAGGGCTGAAGCTTGCCTTGAAACGCTTCCCATTTTTCCTGCAGCTGCGGAAGGAAGTATTGTTCGAAGTAAAGATTGCCCGGGTCTGCCTTCCCGCGCCCGACCTGATAGTGTCCGAGCACGTTGTCCGGGTCGATGTGATAATACCAGAGCAGCGTTACCACCAGGTCCGTAGCCTTGTCAGTAGTTTTTGTAATGGCTTCCTGCATCTCTGGAGTGGCCCAACCCGCAATCAAGGCGTTGAAGTCGTGCCCAGCCATCTCGATGTGAATGGAGCGGTTGTTGTAGCTTACCCATTCGCCCTGGTCGTTGTATTGAGGGGCTGCGCCGCTCCCGTGGAGGACGCCATTCGTGTACATCGGCAGCATTTGCAGAATGTCGTATTGGCTCACCGCGAAGTGCACGGAATACCATTCCCCCAGACCGTGAAACGTGCTGTCCGTGTTCCAGTTGCGCGGCAGGTTGGCGGTCTGTCCGTCCGTGTGGATGATGATGAGCTCAGGGATGATGATTTCGTCCACAGTGTCCGCTTCCGGCAGCTGCTTGTAGGCATCGCCGAAGTAGACGCGCTGTCCGTCCCCGGCGGCTTCAAAGCGCGGGGGGACAGGCAGCAGGGCGAGGGGGTCCGGCGTGGGGAGGGGCGCAGGCGTGGCGGTGGGCAGAGCGGGCTTTGTGGCGCCCGGCGTGGCGCTTGCGCTGGGCACGGTGGGGATGATTGCGCTCGGGCTGGGGCTCGGGCGCGGCGCGGCACTTGAGGTTGGCGCGCAGCTGGCCGCTAGGAGCAGCACGGCAAGCAGACAAGCGAGGCTGGCATGCGCGGTTTTTCTCATCTGTTCAGGCCTGCCCGGCGAATTTGGAATTTGAGCCCATATAGAATGCACGCGAGATTCATTCACATATCCCAATCAGGTTCAACGCAGCAATTCCGCCAGGACTTGCGCGAATTCCGATATGCTGTTTTCCAGCGCGGAATAGCTGCTGCCCACCAGTTCATCGGGGCGCCCGGAAAGCACGATAATCCAGGTTTTACCCTGATATTCCAGGATGCCCATATCCCCAACGATGGGCGGCGCGGCGCTGGTGCCGCGTTTGTTGTAAAACAGCGCGCCGGGGAGCATCTGGCTGAGAGGACCAAGATAGAAGCTGTCGTTCTCCGTGCGCACAGCCATCAGGCTTAATAAATAATCCCGCATAGGCTTTCCCAGTAGTTCACCGGAGTACAAACCCTCCAGCGCATGGGCCAGGTCCACCGCGGTCGTTTGGCGCGGGTTCAGACTGGTATCGGGGAGCCCCCATTCCCGCAGGGTGGCCGCGCCGAGCTTGAGATTGTCCGCGTAGATGAGCAGGGCGGCGGCTGCGTCTTCATCACTGTAGACCACCATGTCCGTCAGCAGCCTATCCAGCGTTTTGGTGCCGAAACTGAGCTTTTGCAGGTCGGCTGGGGAGCTTCCCTGCCTTTCCAGGCCGTGGAGCACCAACATGGCCAGCGGGATTTTGATCATGCTGGCCGGGTGAAAAAGCGAATAAGGATTGCTTTCATATACCGGAGCGCTGCTGCCGGCTTCCCGAATAATGCCGTTCCAGACGGTACCTTCCGCCAGCACAGCATCCAGCGCTTGATTAAACTCCGGAACCGCCGCCAGTCCGCCTTTGCGGCGAATGATCATAAAGCCGCCATCCCCACTGAGGCCGAGGTAGCGTTCATATTTAAGCCTGATCGGGTCGGTGAGTTCGTAGAACAAGCCCGTACCCGGTCTGGTGGGGTCGTACAGCAATTCCTCCGTGATTTTGAAGCCTTCTCCGCGGTTCAGGTTGGTGACGGTATAAGCCGCTCCGTTCGCGTCCACGCGCGTGACCACCAGCATGTGGTCAAAACCGTTGTGCTTGACGTACAGGTACAGCCAGTCGCCTGCTTGCAGTGGATTAGCGGCAAAGTCGTACTCGCGTACGCTTTGCGCGCTCTGGAAGTAATCGTATTCGCTGGGCGGGAAGTACTCGCGCTTGAGCACTGTCATTCCGTTGCAGTTTCCGCCTTCTCGCGCACACAGCAGCCAGATTTCCCGCACGCTGGTGGTGGCTGGCAGGATGCCGCCGCTGCGCATGATGGCGATGCTGAGCGGACCGCAGGCGTTCTTTACGTTCTCATACGCGCCGCGGTTGAATTTGATGCTCTTCACGACGGCGTTTGCTTCCGCAGTAGTTTCAGCGACGTATTCCAGGCTGGCGCGGTAGAGACTGTCCTGCAAGGCGGCTGCGCGTTCGGCGCCCGGGTCGGGTTCTTGCGGCGCGAAGGGGGTTGGGCTGGGGTCTGGGCTTAGCGTGGAAACAGCGGTTGCTGTGGGCAATGCGGTTGGATTGCTTGCGGGGTTTGCGGTGGGGGCAGAGGGGACCGGGCTGACGGCGTTGACTCCTTCGCAGCCCCACAGCAAAGTTGACGCGAGCACAGCCAGGATGGAGTAAATCCAGAGCAGGCGCCGGAACCGCGTGTTCGATTTCCAGGTTAGCTTGTGGAATCGGAAGGGCTTCATAAAGCTTATTATAACGGCAGGCGGGGCTTTGCTTGGCAATACCAATCGGCGTATCCGCTTGACCCTTCGGAGCCTCCGCTGGTCATCAGGGAGCATTTGCCTGTCATCCCGGCACATCCGTTTGTCATCCCGGCGCATCCGCTTGTCATCCCGGCACATCCGCTTGTCATCCCGGCGCGTTCGCTTGTCATCCCAGCGCGTTCGCTTGTCATCCCGGCACATCCGCTTGTCATCCCGGCACATCCGCTCGTCATCCCGGCGCATCTGCTTGTCATCCCGGCGCATCCGCTTGTCATCCCGGCACATCCGCTCGTCATCCCGGCGCATCCGCTTGTCATCCCAGCGCGTTCGCTTGTCATCCCGGCACATCCGCTTGTCATCCCGGCACATCCGCTTGTCATCCCGGCGCGTTCGCTTGTCATCCCGGCGCGTTCGCTTGTCATCCTTGCGCGTTCGCTTGTCATCCTTGTGCCCCCCGTTTGTCATCCTGAGCGGAGCGAAGGATCTTTCTTTTTGGGGGTTAGATGCTTCGCCTGCGGCAGGTGCCCTTCAGGGTATCAGCATGACAACACACCATCAGATGCCTCTCCTGCGGCAGGTGCCCTTCAGGGTATCAGCCTGACAGTCTGCCAGCAGATGCCTCGCCTGCCGCCCAGCACGACAGCCTGCCAAAAGAGCGCGGATTGGAGTTTTCTACAGGACTATCCGTCTTCAGACTCCCAGCCAGCGGGCAGCCTTTTCCGGCAGGTCTGCCAAAAAGCCTTCCATCACGGTGCAGCCAGGTAAAGACTCCATAAACAGGCGCCCGTACGGCTTACTCAGGATGCGTTTATCCAGGATTGCTACCACACCGCGGTCGGTTTGGGTGCGTATCAGGCGCCCAAAACCCTGGCGGAAGCGTAAAATCGCCTCCGGCAGCATGTATTCGTTGAACGGATCATCAAAACTCTCGGAGCGCGCTTCCACAATCGGGTCTGAGGGCACGTCGAAAGGCAGTTTGGATATCACCAGCACCGAAAGCGCTTCGCCGGGAACATCCACGCCTTCCCAAAAAGAACGCGTACCCAGCAAAACCGCGCGCGGCGTCTCTTTGAACACGTCCAGCAGCGCGGAAGCGGAGGCTCCTTCGCCCTGTTCGTAAATCGTAATATCCGCTTTCGCCAGGGGTCCCTCAATCGCGCGGGAGGTCTTCTGCAGTTGGGAATAGGACGTGAACAGCACCAACATCCGCCCACCGGTGGCTTTCGCCAACCGGACGAGGGTTTCTTCGGTGCTTTTCTGGAAAGCGTACGCCTCCCTGGGTTCAGGTATATCGCGCGCCAGATAGACCAGCGCAGAGTTTTCATAATCAAAAGGCGAGCCGACCGTAAGTTCCTCGGCATCCTCAGCGTTCAATCGGCGCCGCAAGTAATCAAATTCCCCATGGGTGGTAAGCGTTGCTGAGGTCAGAATCACGCTGTCCTTGGTATGCCAGAGGGTCTTTTCCATCAGCCTGCCGATTTCGAGCGGTGCCGCCTGCAGCGTCAGGCGGCGCTGGAGCGGGTCATGCTCCACCCAATAAATCATGTTCGGGTCGGGCTTCATGGTTAAACCTTCCACCTGGGCATCAATTTCAAGCAGGTTTTGGGTCATTGTGCCCAGGATCCCGAGCAGGTCTTCCGCCTCTTCATCTTCCGAGTCTGCCAACCCACGCACGCCTTCACGTATAGTCTTGATGGTGTTCAACAGGTCGTGCAGGCAGAGCTGCGCGCTTTCCCAGCGCACTTCCACTTCGAACCAGAAGGGCGCTTTGCGTTTGCTTTCCGTGATGCGTTCCTGTTGCGCGTACTGACTGGCCGGCTTATCCGCGCGCAGTTCCTCCATCACGCCGTCCAGCGCGCGGAAGTACGCTGTGATGGCGCTATCCAGCCGAACAGCCTGGTCGGTGGCTTGCTCCACCGCGCTCGTCAAAGCTGCCAGGTCGGAGGGCTTCAGCTGCGTTTGGGCTTGCGCCAACAGCCGTCCGAACAGACCCTGTTCCGCGCTGCCCAACTCCCGCACCAGGCGGGTCACGTCCGGCGCGCGCAGGCGAAAAGACATCGCGTCGGTCGTCGCGGATTCCAAGTGGTGGGCTTCATCCACAATCAGGTAGTGGTATTCCGGCAAAACGCGCCCTTCCGCCGCGGCATCCGCCAGCAGCAGGGCGTGGTTGACAATCAAAATATGGGCGGAATCGGCCGCGGTGCGCGCGCGGTAGTATGGGCAGCGCCCGCCAGTGCGCTTCAGGCAGGTTTCCAGCTTGCAGCCTTCGTCTTCAGCGGATAAGCGCGACCAGACCGTGCGTTCCACGGGTCCGTTGAGGTTGATTTCATTGCGGTCGCCGCTGTCGCTGGACTGCAGCCACACCAGCACCTTAGCCAGCACGCGCAGCTCGTCCACGTTTTCGGGCTGGCGTTTGCGCAGCATGTTCAGCCGGCGCGGGCAAAGGTAGTTGTTGCGTCCTTTCAGCACGGCGACGTTGAGGTTCAGGTCCAGAGCGGCAATCATATCGGGGATATCTTTGTTCACCAGTTGGTCCTGCAGGGCGATGGTGTTGGTCGAGATGACCACGCGCTCGCCGTTCTGCAGCGCCCAGGCAGCCGCCGGAATCAGATACGCCAGGGATTTACCGGTGCCTGTGCCCGCTTCCACCATCAGGTGCTGCTGGTGGGAAAACGCATCCGCGACCGAGCGCAGCATCTGCACCTGCTGTGAACGGTGCTCAAATTCCGGGAAGTGGCGGTCAAATTCCCCGCCGGGTTCCAACGCCGACGCCAGCGTTTCCGCATCCAGCGGGCTTGGCTCTTCCGCCGGATTGAGCGGCCTGGCTTGTATGGGCTTGGCAGACGCGAACAAGCCGCCCACATCCGCGCTGCCTTTTTTTGGTCGGATGCCCTGATGGGACAGTTTCTGGAGCGTCCAGCGGAAAGGGAGCTCTCCCTTCCAGCCCAAGCCCTCGCTCAGGCGCAGGATTTCCGCGACGAGCTCAATTGGCAGCTGTTCCAGGCGCCCCATCAGTTCCTGGAAAACCCCATGCGTCGCGCGGGCATCGTCCAGGGCACGGTGGGTGGCGGGCAGCAGCACGCCCAATTGGCTGGTCAGCGAAGCGAGGTTGTAACGCGCCGCGCTGGGCATCAGAACGGATGCCAGCTCGTAGGTATCCAGGGTGGGGTTGGCGCGCAGCACGCCTGCTTTTTGCAGGAACGCCATGTCGAAACCAATATTTTGACCCAGAATTGGCGCGTCCCCGATGAAATCTACCAGTTCCGGCAGCGCGTTGATCAATAGCGGCGCGTTCAGAACCATGCTGTTGGTAATGCCGGTCAGATTGGTGATGAAGCTGGAAATGGGCTTGCGCGGATTGATGAGCGTGGAGTACTCGGCTTCCACGCGCGTATCATTAAATTTAAGCGCCCCAATCTCAATTACAGCGTCCTGCGCGGGGTCAAGCCCGGTCGTTTCCAGGTCAAGAGCGACGATGAGAGCCATGCGCAAAATTATACTTCAACCCGCTGTCTGACAGACCAGAGCGCAGCCCGTTCGGTGTTGTACACCCTGCTGCGTCTGGGAAAGCCAAAGCGCCAATATGGGTATAATAAAAATTTAGAAGGAGTAGTACGCTGATGACAACTTTTCTAACGATTCTGCAGTTTGTGTTTGTGTTTGGACTGCTGGTATTTTTTCATGAACTCGGGCATTTTCTGATGTCCAAGACCCTTGGCATCCAGGTTGAGGAATTCGGCTTTGGCTACCCACCGCGGCTTGTCAAACTTTTCAGTTGGAAGGGCACCGACGTGACCCTGAACTGGATCCCGTTCGGTGGTTTTGTGCGCCCCAAAGGCGAAGGCGATGAGACCGTGGAGGGCGGCATGGCTGCCGCGCCAGCGTGGAAGCGCTTCCTCGTGCTGGTCTCCGGTGCCGGAATGAACTTTTTGGTCGGCATTCTGGTGCTGGTGGTGATGTTCTCCGCTATTGGAAGCCCGATGCAAAACCAGGCGCTCATCACCGATATCGCCCCGAACTCTCCCGCCGCGGATGCGGCGCTGCAGGTGGGCGACGTGATTACTGCCGTGAACGGGACCCAGCTCCTGGATCTGGACCATATGAGTAAGCTAATTCAGGACAACCTGGGCAAGCCGCTCAGCTTCACCTTGCTGCGTGACGGCGAAAGCCTGACCATTGAACTGACCCCGCGCCTGAATCCGCCCGAAGGCGAAGGCTCGG
>JBCFBH010000040.1:0-17531 GCA_038562595.1 Anaerolineaceae bacterium | reverse complement strand
ACTGCCAGTAATGTCCTCAATGTGCAGCGCTTTCGCGCCGATAGAGGTAGCCATGGCTAAAGCCTGCCGGGCAGGTACTGCGGTGGGGTCGCCAGCTACTGCCTTGGCGACAAAACTTGCCAACCGAATCTCGTCAATCATGTCGAGGTCGTTATTGGAAGCTGTGCCGTCTGTGCCGATGCCAACATTCGTGTTCAGTTCAAGCATGCGCGCGATTGGGGCGAAGCCGGAGGCAAGCTTCAGATTGGAGGAAGGATTGTGGGCAATACCAACACCGGCGTGCTGCATACTACGGATTTCGCCCTCGTCTACATGCACGCAATGAGCGGCAATCAGCTTGGTTTCAAGCATCCCAAACTTGCGCACGTAGGGGATAACAGGCATGCCCTGCTCCTGCCGCAGGTTTTCCACCTCCGATAAGGTCTCCGAAACATGGAAATGCACTGGAACGTCGTACTTTTTGGCCATGTCGCATAAGGCGGTCAGAATTTCCGGGGTGGTCGTGTAAACCGCGTGTGGAGCGATAGCCGGGATAATCAGAGGGTGACCTTTCCACTTCTTAATCAGGTCTTCACACAGCTTGATGGCAACCTCATAAGACGAGGCGTCCGGCGCAGGATATTTCATCACAGTCTGCCCAACCAAAGCCCGTAACCCCACTTCATTTGTCGCTTCAGCGACGGCATCCTCGAAATAGTACATGTCGTTAAAGCAGGTGATGCCGGAGCGGATAAACTCAGCGCAAGCCAGCTTGGTTCCGAGGCGGACAAATTCCGGAGTGACAAATTCGCGCTCCACCGGCATCATGTAGCCCATCAGCCAGACGTCCAGACGCAAGTCATCGGCCAGACCGCGCAGGAGTGTCATCGGAACATGCGTGTGCGCGTTAATTAATCCCGGCATCAGCACCTTGCCACCGCAATCCAACACCGTTTCCGCTTCGTAGCTTTTCAGGATGTCTTTTTCCGGACCGGCCGCCAGTATCTGCTGAGCGCCAATAGCAAGCGCGCCTGGTTCATAAATATTGTAGTCGCCATCCATGGTGAGTACGATGGCGTTGGTGAGAATTTGTTCTGCCCGTTCCATTTTTCTCCTTTAGTATTTGAGGAAGTAACGTCGGATGGCGTCCAGGGCTGAATTAACCGCCCAAATCTGACCGTCCCCAGGAGGGCCGCCATAAGAGCGCTGCTGAAATTTATTCGCATCCGGAGCTTCCAGAATAAGGGTAAGGTCCTGCTTATCGCTTTCTGAGACCAACATGGCACCCAATGTCAGCGTGCTGTGCAGCTGGGCTTTCGCGTCCGCCATCAGCGCTTTAAGCGTGTCAATTGAAATCTTTCCGTCAATAAATTCACCACTGACGCGTTCCGGTGTGTAATTTTTGAGCTTAGAAAGAACTTCTCCTTTTGTGCCCACCTCAATCAGGGTCAAGGTCGCGTTGTTTTGCTCCAGAATTTGCGCCACCGCCTCTTCCAAAGTGGTTTCATTTTCCCCGTAAATGTAATTTCCCAGTTTCTCACGAATCAAATTCAAAACCGGGGTCATCATCTTCTCGGCTTCAGCAGCCGAGTCAGCTTTGGCAGTCACGCGGATATCCGTCTGTCCGGGATGCGCGAGCAGCCCTACCGTAGGATTGCAAAGCGTTTCCAGATCCCCGATCATCTCGTCAATACTGGATTCGCTTTTATAAATTGTATGGATTACCCAGGGTCTGATGACCGTTTCCTGCAGTCCATAGCGCTGCTTGAGATAAGCGCGCGCAAAATTCTGCATCAGGTATTCCATTTCACGCGGAACACCGGGCAGCGAAATGATGGTTTTAGTGCCAAGTTCAAAGGCAAAAGCTGGTGCGGTGCCAACGTCGTTCTTAATTGCGATGCTGTTAGCGGGGATGAAAGCCTGGCGTTTGTTATTCTCGGTAGGAGTGCGGTTGTAGCGGCCGAACCATTCCTGGATTTGCTGCCAAAGTTCTTCATGGTAAACCAATGGAACATTGAAAACTTTCGCAACGGCTTCACGCGTCGGATCGTCCACTGTCGGACCAAGCCCGCCAGTGGTGATGACGATATCCGCGCGCATCAGCGCTTCCTGCAGAGTAGCGGTGATACGCTGGACGTTATCGCCTACAGTCGTCAGCCGGTACAAATCGACCCCGATGTCGCGGAGCACTCGTGCAATATACCGTGAGTTTGTGTCATGAATCTCACCCAGAAGCAGTTCAGTTCCGATAGTCACAATTTCCGCAACAGCCATAAGGTAAATCCCTCGCAAGTATTTTAATTTTACAATTTTATCCTATTTTGGGGGGAATTAACGACAAAAGCTTGTTTGGACCTCGGAAGGGAATGTTTTGTGCGCTGCGGGTATACTAAGGCATGATGGCACGCGGATATCGGAAGCAATTAGGTGACTGGGGCGAACAAGCTGCCTGCGACTACCTCGAAAAGCAAGGCTGCCAGATTTTGGAGCGTAATTTCCGCGTGAGACAAGGAGAGGCGGATATTATCGCGGCGAAAGACGGCACGCTGCTGTTCGTCGAAGTAAAAACCCGCGCCAGCCAGGCCTACGGCTTTGGAGAGGACGCGCTCACTCCCAAAAAATTGCAGGCATTACTGCAATGCGTGGACGCCTACCTTTCCGCTCTCCCTGAACCCCTACCAGCGTGGCAAATTGATTTGATCGTGGTAGAAGGTCGGCTGGGGCAGTCCGACCCGAACTTGCTGCATTATGAAAACCTTGGGGAGCTTCCGTCATGAGCAGCAAAAATGCACTGCGCTTGCTTGTTTTGGTCGGTCCAACGGGATCCGGGAAATCCACGCTGGCAATCCGTCTGTGCAAAGAACTGCCGGGCGAGGTCATTTCCGCTGATTCGCGCTATCTGTATCAGGAATTGAACATCGGAACTGCTAAACCCAACCCCGCAGAGCTGGCGAGCGTAGCGCATCATCTGATCAATGTTACAACGCTGGACGCGCCCTGGAGTTTGGGGGTATTCCAGAAAGAAACCCGGCGATTGATTGAGGATATTAACGACCGAGGCAAACTACCGCTTCTGGTAGGCGGCACCGGGCAATATATCCGTGCCATCCTCCAGAACTGGGAAATCCCCGCGCAAGCTCCCCTGGATGATTTACGCAAGGCGATTGAAGCCTGGGGAGAACGCATTGGATTTGACGCGCTGCACGGACGACTGGCGCGATTGGATGCAGAAGCCGCCGCCTGGATTGATTACCGCAACAAGCGCCGGACAATCCGCGCGCTGGAGGTCATTTTTGCGAGCGGGAAGCGCTTTACTGAGCTGCGCACAAAATCCTCATCTCCTTACCAGACGCTTGTGCTTGGGCTGGAGTGGCCGCGGGAGCAGCTCTACCAGCGTATTGACGCGCGCATTAATGCCATGCTCGCACAAGGCTTCGTGGAAGAGGTCAGCGCACTGCGGGAGGCGGGTAGAGCGGCGCAGCTGCGGCGCATGGGCATCATTGGTTATCCTGAAATTTTGGATTACCTGGATAACAAAATTACGCTGGACGAGGCAGTAACGCTGATACGACGGAATACCAGGATTTATGTTCGCAGGCAAGCTAATTGGTTCAAACTCACGGACCCGACAATTCACTGGGTTAATGCAGCAGATCCAGCAGTGGCTGAACACATGCTGGATCTGATTAAATCGGAGTTTCCTGTTTAGTTTGCGATTTGAATGGACGGAATGCCCTGGTTCTTGTCCACAGGGGGGGGGAATATCGCTTCGAACTGCTCCCTTGAGAGCGTTTCCACCTCAAGTAGTTTTTCCGCTACCTCGATAAGTTTTTCCTTGTAGGTCACGAGGATTTCCTTTGCCTGTTCGTAAGCCTGGCTGACGATCTGGCGTACTTCCTGGTCAATCTTCTCGGCAACGAATTCCGAGTAGTCGCGCTGCTCAGAAATTTCGCGGCCCAGGAAAACCAGCTCTTCCTTCTGCCCGTACACCATTGGGCCGAGCTCTTCACTCATTCCCAGGCGGGTCACCATTCTACGCGCCAGCTTCGTGACGTTTTCGATATCGCTGGAAGCGCCGCTGGTGATGTCATCAAAGATGACTTCTTCCGCCGCTCTGCCGCCAAGCATTCCGATCATGGTGGCGATCAGCTTCTTTTTCGAGTCCAATACGCGGTCTTCCTCGGGTAGAGAAAGCGTAAAGCCGCCAGCCATGCCCCGGGATATGATGGAAACCTTTTGCACCGGGTCGCCTTCAGGGAGCGTGTTGATGACCACCGCGTGGCCTGCCTCGTGGTAAGCGATGATTTTCTTTTCGTCCGGGTTGATCAAGCGGCTCTTGCGTTCAGGACCCGCGATGACTCGTTCGATTGCTTCCTCAAACTCAGCCTGCTCTATCATTTTCTTGCTGCGCCGGGCAGCCAGGATGGCAGCCTCGTTTACCAGGTTTTCAAGGTCCGCACCAACAAAACCGGGAGTGGCGCGCGCGAGCAGTTCCAGGTCCACGGAGGGAGAAAGCGGTTTCCCGCGCACGTGCACCTTCAGGATTTCCACGCGCCCAACCATATCCGGTTTGTCCAGCATCACGCGCCGGTCAAAACGGCCGGGGCGCAGCAGCGCCGGGTCCAGAATATCCGGGCGGTTGGTGGCTGCCATGATAATTACGTTGGTGTCGGTATCAAAACCATCCATTTCGACCAGCAGTTGGTTCAGGGTTTGCTCACGCTCATCGTGGCTGCCGCCGAGACCCGCGCCGCGGTGGCGGCCGACCGCATCGATTTCATCGACAAAAATAATACAGGGGGAGTTCTTCTTTGCCTGTTCGAACAAATCCCGCACACGGCTGGCGCCGACGCCCACAAACATTTCCACGAATTCCGAACCGGAAATCGAGAAGAAGGGCACGCCAGCTTCACCGGAAACGGCCTTGGCCATCAAAGTTTTACCCGTGCCAGGTGAGCCAACCAGCAATACACCTTTGGGAATACGAGCGCCGAGGCTGAGAAATTTCTGAGGTTCTTTCAGGAACTCTACCACTTCTTGCAGTTCTTCCTTTGCTTCGTCCACGCCGGCTACATCCGCGAAGGTAACGGTGGGGTGTTCTCCGGACATCATTCTTGCCCTGGATTTGGAGAAAGCAATTGCGGCATTATTCGAACCTTGCGCCTGGCGCATGAAAAACCAGAAAATGCCAAGCATAAAGATAAATGGCAGGATGTAGATCAGGACACTGAGAACTGCGTCCAGCATTCCTGGTTTACTGATGACCACCTCCAGCCCGGGATCCTGCAGCTGTGTAGTGGAAACGCCCAATTGGACAAGTTGTTCCACCAGGCCAGACTGGGCATCGAGGGTGGACTCTTTCGTCGTCCCGTCCTTATAAGCGATGGTAAGCTCGTTCTCGAGGGCGGTTACCTTCGAGACTTTTCCCGCTTCGATATCAGCGGCGAGCTGATTAATCGGGATAACGCGCGTTTCAAGCGCTTGCTGCTGGATATTAAAGTACACCATGCTGATGATCGCAAGGAACAGCAGGATGTAGATTGCATACGATCTATTGCGTGAATTCACAAAATCCTCCGGTTATTGACACAATGCTTATGTCAAATGAAATTATACCAATGCGGGAAAGCGATTTCCTTAAAAATGCTGCGCTTTGAAAGCTTTTTAACAATATTCTTATAAAAACAACCTGACCGGAAATGGTTTACAGTTGGTGGCAGACGTCACAGCCGACGTTAGGGTCCTTAACGGTCTGATGCGATTTCGTACAGTATGCGTCCACTCGAACACTTTTCTTTCCCAAAAAACTTTTAACGGTGCCGCTTAAGACCATATGCGGGCAGGCATTGTTCACGAGAATAGTAGGAACGGGGCAATTCTTGCAAAGGACAGGTTCCCACTTCCTCCCATCCTCTTTGGACTGAAGCAAACGGCATTCCTCAAAATTCCGACCGCGGTAGTAATCCCCATAAAAGTAACGGCACTCACGACCGTAAGGTGTTTTCATTTCGCGGATTCAGACCCTGGTCAGATACGCGCCGGAGCGTGTGTCCACGCGGATTACATCGCCTTCGTTCACAAAAGCAGGACACTGCACTATCAAACCGGTTTCAGTCACCACCTGTTTTGTCACGCCAGTGGCTGTATTTCCTCGGGCGGAAGGCTCGGCGGAAACAACTTTAAGGTCCACGCTGGTGGGCAGCTCGATATCCAGAGGTTCATCTCCAAAATAGGTTAGCTTCACTTCCATGTCGCCTTTCAGATAGCCCTCGTAATCACCTACCAACTCAGCGGGGACTGCAGGCTGCTCGAAGGTATTCATGTCCATGAAGTAGAAGAAATTTTCATCCCGGTAAAGGTACTGCACGTTGTGGTAATCCAGGCGGATATCCTGCACGCGGTCACCAGAGATAAAAGTCATTTCCAGCGTGTTACTTTTGCGCAAGTTGCGCGCTTTAATGCGGATGGTGGCGGAACCACGGCCGGGCTTGTTGTGGGTGTAATCCAAAACCTTGTATAAATCTCCGTCGACTTGAAAGGTCACGCCTTTCCGCAATTCATTTACATCAATCATTTTCAACCTCGTACTTATGCGAATTAACAACCTGGACATTATATATCAGCGCTGCGAGCCTGACAAGCGCGCCGCAATAGCGCGCCGCAATAGTTCATCTAAAATATCACTGAAATGCTATCGTTAGGTCAAATGAAAATGTTACCGAGGAAACGATGGCAGAGACAGCGAATTAGTTCATCTAAAATGTCACTGAAATGCTATCGTCAGGTCAAATGAAAATGTTACTGAGGAAACGATGGCAGAAAAGGGGGAAATGGATGTAAATGAGCGCAATAAATCTTTCAGAATGGTAGACGATGTTTGGGTTTATAATTTGCAAATTCGTCATATTCTATCTAGCTAGAAGGAATTGAGATCATGATAACCATTGTTCCAGTAAATACCAAAGCACTTCAGCGGAAATTTGTTGATTTCCAGTATGAGCTTTACAAAGATTGCCCGCAGTTTGTCCCCCCCATCAAAAGCGACATCTACGCAATGATGAATCCCAAAAAACACCCGTTCTACGATCATTCAGAAGCAGATTTCTTCCTTGCAATGGATGATGAAAAAGTTGTCGGGCGCGTTGCCGCGTTAATTAACAAACCGTTCAATACGTATCACAACAGCAGCGATGCCGAATTCTACCTGTTCGACCTGATCGACAGCCAGGAAGTGGCCAACGCCCTGATAGACCGCGTAGTTGAATGGGCGCGCGAACGCGGAATGACCAAGCTGGTCGGCCCCAAGGGGTTTGGCCCGCTGGATGGTTACGGCATCCAGATCGAGGGGCATGAACACCGCCAGATGATGAACATGATGAACTACAACTATCCGTACTATCAGACGCTGGTAGAGAATTATGGCTTCACGAAGGCTGTGGATTTTGTTTCAAGCTACGTGGACCCGCAGAAAATCGAAGTGCCGGAGAAAGTTGGTAAAGCTGCCGCCATCGCGAAGAAACGCGGCTCACTTTCCATCAAAACTTTCAAAAACAAAACGGAGTTGAAGCAGTGGATTCCCCAGCTCAGGGCGGCTTACAATGGATCTTTCGTACAGAACTGGGAGTATTATCCACTCACGGAGCGGGAAATGGATTTCTTAGTCTCCAATGTTCTGATCCTTGTCATTCCTGAAATGTTAAAAATGATCGTCAAGGACGATAAAGTGGTCGGTTTTGTGCTGCCGTTCCCGGATGTTTCCAGAGCTTTCCAAAAGAACAAAGGAAAACTCGGTCCGATTGAAATTCTCAGGCTGCTTGCTGAAATCAGGAAAACCGACTGGATTGATTTCAATGGAATTGGCATTTTGCCTGAAGCTCAGGGTTTTGGCGGAAACGCGCTGATTTACGATATTTTGATTGAGGCAGTGCACCAGAACAAACGCTACAAGCACGGCGAACTGACCCAGGTCGCTGAAACCGCAGTGCAGATGCGCAAAGACCTGGTTAATCTCGGTTGTGTTTTTTACAAAAACCACCGCGTTTATCAAAAGACCATCGCGTAATTCTCGTATTCGCGAGCCGCGGTAAAACCACCAGACAGGCTCCGTGCGTGACGGAGCCTGTTGCTTTGGATAGGAAAACAGGCGGAAGGGCAGCAATGGAGAGAAACAAGTTGCAGAACAAAAAAGGGGAGCTATTGCTGCTGTTAACTTCGCTTATTTGGGGCTCGTCTTTTGTTTCTCAGCGGGTCGCGATGCAGCACATGCCGCCTTTCACCTTCACTGCCGCCCGCTTTCTTTTGGGTGTATTGGTTCTACTGCCAATCTACCTCACTCTGAAGCGCGCTAAACGCAGGAACCCAAGCCCTATGTCTGTAAAGCCGGACTTGCGCACCTATCGCAGCGCCGGGCTGCTGTGCGGAGGGCTGCTGTTCATCGCGGTTTCCTTCCAGCAAGCTGGCATGCAGTACACAGATTCTGGCAAGGCGGGGTTTATCTCTTCGATGTATGTCGTCCTGGTGCCCTTACTCGGGTATTTTATTGGCAAGCGCGTGCGCAAAACTGTCTGGCTGGCGGTGGCGTTCGCGGTCGCAGGAATCTACCTGCTCAGTTTTACCAGCCAGCTCCAGATTGAGCGCGGAGATTTGATTATATTGATAGGGACTGTATTCTGGGCAGCCCATATTTTGATGCTTGACCGCTTTCTGCCCTTAGTCGACGGTTTGGCTCTGGCAATCATGCAGTTTTTCACGGCGGGGGTCCTCGCGTTGGCAGCCGCGCTGTTCCTGGAGAGCCCGAACCTGCCGGGCGTTCAGGAAGGCTTGTGGACGATCCTGTATTCGGGGATTGTGGTGGTAGGTGGGGGATACACCCTGCAAGTGCTGGGGCAGAAATCGATTAATCCCGCGATTGCCGCGCTGATTATGAGCATGGAATCCGTCTTTGCGGTGCTATTCGGCTGGCTGCTGTTGGCAGAACGCCTGAATGCGCGCGAGGTGGCCGGCTGCGTGCTGATGTTTGCCGCGGTGAGCGTTGCCCAGCTGCCTGGCTTTCGGAAGCAGCTCCCACAAAAGCGCGCCATACAATCTTATGGCGCGGATCATGAACCCAACGGGGAATAATTCCTGAAAACGATTACCTTATTCCTTCCATCTTTCTCAACGCTTTTTCATCGCGGATCCAGCCTCTATCTTGGCAAGCCGCTCCGACCCTCATCCACAAAAAAAGAGCTGGTTAGCCCCCGGATATTCCGAAGGTTTCCAGCTCTCTTACGTCTTCTGGTCAGTTTTAGTGCGTGAAGTGCCGCACGTACTCCCGCACCTCCCTACCGTTCTCGAGATTAATCACAGTCCGCGCCAGTTTTTGGGTATTTTGGTAAGACCAGTCGCGCAGGATGGCTTTCAAGTGCGGAATGCTGGGGGCTGCCATGCTAAATTCGTCCAGGCCGAGACCCAGCAGTACTGGCGCCGCCACAGGGTCGCCAGCCATCTCCCCGCACACGCCAACCCAGATACCAACTTTGTGACCTTCTTCGATAACGTGTTTGATCTGGCGTAACACCGCGGGGTGACAGGGATCTGACAGGTAAGCCATCTTTTCACTGGTACGCTCGGCAGCCATGGTGTACTGGGTCAGGTCGTTGGTACCGATGCTGAAAAAGTCCACATTTTTGGCGAACAAATCCGCCATCTGCGCTGCTGCCGGGATTTCCACCATGATGCCGACCTGGATATTCTCGGCCACCTGATGACCAGCCGCGAGCACTTCCAGGCGAGCTTCAGCCAGCAGGTCTTTAGCACGCCGCACTTCTTCCATCGTGGCAATCATTGGGAACATAATCCGCAGGTCGTGCCCGGGGCTGGCGCGCAGCAGAGCGCGCAATTGGATTTTGAAGAAATCGGGCCTGTCCAGGCACATACGGATGGCGCGCCATCCCAGGAAAGGATTTGCTTCTTTGCCGAGGTCCAGGTAGTCCAGCTGCTTGTCGCCGCCGACATCCAGCGTGCGCACGACTACAGGCCGCTTCCCCATCACATCCAGGATGGTTTTATAGGCTGTGAACTGCTCTTCTTCAGTTGGGGCGGTGGTGCGTTCCAGGTAAAGAAATTCAGTGCGAAGCAGCCCGATGCCCTCCGCGCCGTATTTCAGCGCCGAGACCGCATCGCTGGGGCTGCCAACGTTTGCCACAATCTCTAATTTGCGGCCGTCTCTGGTTACCGCAGGTTCACCCGCGGATTTCAACTCCATTTCGGCAAGATGCGAAGCCTGCCCGGTGAGCATTTGGTAGCGTTTTTTGGTCGCATCATCCGGACTGGCAATGAGCTCGCCCTGGCCGCCATGAATGAGCATATCCGTCCCGCCGGCAATATTAAGCAGCAAAGGACCGCAGCCGACAACCGCCGGCAAGCCGAGGGCTTTTGCCAGAATGGCAGTGTGGGAGGTGGGACCGCCTTCCGCAGTGGCAAAACCAAGCACATATTGTTTATCCAGACGGGCAGTATCAGAAGGCGTCAGATCCTGCGCGAGGATCACCGAAGGCACAGAAAGCCCCGATAAGTCGGCTTCGTTTTGCCCGCTAAGGATGCGCAGAACGCGTTTCCCCACGTCGCGGATGTCCGCGGCGCGGGCGCTCAGATACTCATCCCCCATCATTTCCATCTGCCGGGCAAAGTTTTCGATTCCGTCTGACCAGGCTGCTTCAACATTTAGTTTTTCGTTATTAACAAGATCCGCAACCAACTCAATCAACGATGGATCGTCAAGGAACATCGCATGCGCGTCAAAAATAGCGGCTTCTTCGGCGCTGGCTTCCTGTTCAGTTTTCTCTTTGAGGGATTGGAGCTGCTGACGCGCTGCGTCCCGTGCAGATTCCAGGCGGGCAAGTTCCGCAGCGGGGTTGGAGATGTTCTCCCGCCGCACGCCAACTTCCGCGTGTCTGAATATGTAAGCAGGCCCAGACGCTATCCCTCCGGAAGCAGGGATGCCTTTCAAAATAATCATGTCACTCTCCATTAACACTAAACCTGGTATCCCAACTTGCGGAAGCCGCTATTACGCGAAGTCGCTCTCAATGAGCGCGACAATCTGCTTTACAGCTTCCACTTCGTCTTCGCCTTCAGCGGTTATCTCAATTTTGTGGTCTTTTTCCACGCCCAGGGTCAGAACGCCCAAAATGCTCTTAGCGCTCACCCATTTCCCATTTTTGGTGGCGTTGTGGATGCGGATATCGGATTTGAAACTGGCAGCTTTAGCGACAAAAAGCGCTGCGGGACGCGCATGCAGGCCCACTTCGTTAACGACCCTGACTTTGCCTTTTTCCATGCTTATTTTCCTCCCCAGCTTAGTTCCGCGCCGCAGACAATACATTTCGCGATCTTGCCGCCGGCTTCGGGATTTGGTTCGACATGCACGGCGCCGCCACAGGAGCATTTGTCTTTCACTGTGATGACTTTATCGCCAAAAACGATAGCCTGGATTTCTCCTTTTTGAAGAGCGGAAGTACGCGGTAAATCCTTTTTGTCAGGCATATTCAGTTTCCTTTCATCTCATTGATGGACGAAACGGCATACGGCAATGAGCCCAAGCCGATGTCTGTTCATCCTACCCATGTTTCGCAAGCAGGGCTCTGCTCTTTTCGAGCACGTTTCCGAGGTTAAAGCCAAATTTTTCGAACAGCACCGCATTCGGGGCGGAAGCGCCGAAATGGTCCATGGCGATGTAATCGCCTTCGGGACCGACCCATTTGTCAAAACCGATGCTGGTGCCTGCTTCTACCATCAATCTGGCTTTTACCTCAGGCAGGAGCACGCTGTCGCGGTAGGCCTGGTCCTGAGCCTTGAACAGTTCCCAGCTTGGGAAGGAGACCAGACGGACCGGGACTCCCTCTGCCGCGAGCTGCTCGCCAGCCCGGACAATCAGCTCCACTTCAGATCCGGAGGCGATCAGGATGAGCCGCGGCTTGCCTTCGCCCAGGTCTCCCAGCACGTAAGCGCCTTTTTGCGCGCCGCTGGCGGGTTTGTACTTTTCGCGGTCAAACACCGGTAAAGCCTGGCGGGAAAGCGCGATTACTGTCGGCGCGTGCCGACGCTTTAGAGCAATTCTCCAGGCTTCGCTGGTCTCATTCGCGTCCGCCGGACGGATAGTTACCACGTTCGGGATGAGACGCAGCGAAGTGAGGTGCTCCACCGGTTGATGGGTCGGACCGTCCTCACCGAGGTTGAAAGAGTCGTGCGAGAACAGCCAGATGCTGGGCAAATCTGACAACGCAGAAATCCTTAAGGCGGGGCGCAAATAATCTGAGAAGACCAAAAAGGTGGCTGCGAACGGCACAACGCCCTTGTGTACAGCTAAACCGTTCAGAATCGTGCCCATGGCGTGTTCGCGCACGCCAAAATGGATATAACGACCATCGTACTGGTCAGCCTGGAAGCTTTTGGTATTCTCAATGAGCGTTGAATTCGAAGTCGTCAGGTCCGCGGAACCGCCCATCATCTCAGGAATTACGCCCGAAAGCGCGTTAATCACTTTGTTGGATGCGCTGCGGGTGGGTGTCCCTTTGAGGTCGGGCTTGAAGACCGGAAGCTTTTCTTCCCAACCAGCGGGCAGTTCACCGGAAAGAATACGTTTCAGTTCGGCGGCAAGTTCAGGGTGCGCCTGCTCGTACGCTGCAAATCGGGCATTCCAGTCCGCTTCCAGCTTTTCGCCGGCAGGTACAGCTTCGCGGTAATGCGCAAGAACTTCGTCTGAAACATAAAAGAGCGGTTCGGTCGGGTAACCGAGATTTTTCTTCGCGCCTTCCAGCTCTTCCTTACTTGGAATGCCGCTGTGCGCCGCGGAATTGTCCTGCCAGGTGGGGTACCCGAATCCGATGTGCGTGCGGCAGATAATAATGGACGGCCTGGGGGCGGCTTTGGCAGCTTTCACTGCTGCGTCCAATTCTTCCACATTGTTCCCGTCCTGGACGCGCAGAACATGCCAGTGATAAGCTTCGTAGCGTTTCGCGCGGTCTTCCGTGAAGGAAATGTCGGTAGTTCCGTCAATGGTGATGCGGTTGTCATCATAAAAGACGATCAGCTTGCCAAGGCGCAAGTGGCCAGCCAGAGAGCCGGCTTCGGAAGTCACGCCTTCCATCAAGTCGCCATCAGAAGCCAAAACATAGGTGTAATGATTGATAATTTCATGACCGGGACGGTTGTAAACTGCGGCCAGGTGCGCTTCTGCCATAGCCATGCCGACCGCGGTTGCCAGACCTTGTCCGAGAGGTCCGGTGGTAATTTCTACGCCCGGAGTTACCCCATATTCAGGGTGACCAGGAGTGCGGCTGCCCCAACGACGGAAATTCTTGAGTTCGTCAAGGGAGAGATCATAGCCAGTCAGGTAGAACAGGCTGTAAAGCAGCATGGAACCGTGGCCTCCAGAAAGCACAAAGCGGTCCCGATCAGACCAATCAGGATTGCGCGGGTTAAACTTGAGGTGCTTCTTGTAGAGAGTGTATGCAATCGCGGCGGTGCCCATTGGCAGTCCGGAATGACCTGAATTGGCATTCTGTACCGCATCCGCAGACAAGAACCTGATGGTGTTTATTGCGTCCTTCTGAAGTTTTTCTTTGTCCATTTTCTGCTCTCAATTTGAATATATTTTCGTCGGGCACTCACAGGTAAGATCATGCTGGAGTGCCCGACAACAATTAATTAGCCAGGAGAAGAAGGAAAGCGGCTGTTATTCAGCAACTTTCTGATCCTCTTTCTCGATCTCCTTATAGTTACGGCCCAGTAAGAAGACAAGGAAAACGAGAGTAACAGCGATGGCGATGGCGATAATTCCAAGAACGCCGCCGCCACCTACAAAGTCGCCCCATTTGGCAAAAGCCAGGCCGACCGTGGCGTAGAAAGGATCGCCAAAGGTGGCACCGGTCTTGTACAGATCGCCCGTGAGAGGAATCAGCCAGCCAGTACCAATCGCCATGACCACGCCCATGATGAACGGGCCAAAGATCGCGCCCTTCCAGCCGCCGGTGGCGTTGCCAAAGATTCCGGAGGTGCCGCCCGCAAAGAAGGCAGGGACCACACCGGGCAGGATGACATACAGCGCGCCCAGTCCGAGCTGCAAACCCGTCCCGAGAATCATGCCGGCAAACATTGCCAGGAAGCCAAACAGCAAAGCAGTCGGGGCATAGGGGAAGACAACCGGGCAGTCAAAGGCGGGGATAGCACCGGGGACCAATTTCTCGGAGATACCAGCAAAGGCGGGCATGATTTCGCCGAGCATCATACGGACGCCAGCCAGAACGATGGTCATGCCGGCAGCGAATGTCAGGGAGCTCATAATCGCGAAGATAATCGGATTCTGAGTACCGGCAACTTCTGTCGCTACGTAATTGTAGGAGACCAGGGTCAGGATGAGGTAGATCGGCAGCACGGTGACAGCCAGGCCAGAGGTGGTGTCGCGGAAGAAGCTCAGGCTCTTAGGCAAGCTGAATTCCTCTGCGGATTTGGTGCCCTTCTTGAAGAGCCTGCCGGTAACATACGAGAACCAATAAGAGAAGTCGCCTGTGTGGCCGACCGAGAATTTCTCACCACCGGTGATGGCTTTGGTGCCGGGATAAGTCAGGGCGGGCATGAGCGTGAAGTACAAACCCATCACAATGGTGCCAACCAGCCACAGCTGCCAACCAGTCAGCCCGATGGTGGCGTTCAGAACGATCACCACAAAGAGGGAGACGTAGAGCATGATATGGCCGGTCAGGTAAATGAACTTGTATTTGGTCACTCTGGCGAGGATGACGTTGAGAATAAAGCCGCCAACCATCACCAGGGAGCCGATCTGTCCGAAGCGCTCAAGCGCGAAAGGAAGCGCGGCTTCGTTGGTAGGCAGAACGCCCTGTACGCCGAGAACGTGGTTGATGATATTCGTCAGTGGGGAAATACCGCCAACCAACACACCAGCGCCAGCGCCGATGATCAGAACGCCAACGATGGTCTTGATGACACCGCTGATGACCTGATGGGCCGGGCGCTTGAGCAGCAGAAGACCAACCAGCGCAACAATACCGAGGATGATACTGTACGCGGAAAGGATCTGCGTGCCAATAAAATCAAAAATGTCGAGAATGATTTGCATATTGACTCCTTTATATAAGATGAAAAAATGTAAAAACACAAATCTACTTCAACAACTTACCAGACAGACCTATCTCTGTTTTTTTTACTCTACGTTTTTCCACCTCCTTTCTGCATGGGCAAAACCCTTAGCAATCAGACTAACTCTTCAACATTTCTTAATTAGCCACATCACCTTGGTGATGGAAGCTTCGAAAAAAGTGCCTCAAATGAGTTTCAGCTCTCGTAATTTTGCTTCCACCTTCTGCGCGATTTCGTCTTTCTTGAAGAAGTTGGAGATATAGACAATCCGGTTTTGGTCAGCGCGCTCCAACGAGCTGCGCATCTCTTCGATGGTCACAATAATGTCATACTTCTGACCCACAATCGAAGCAACGCCGGAGCATTCGATATCGCTATCCACTCCAAGCGCATCCAGAACTTTCTGAACGTTAATTTTGGCGATCATGCTGCTGCCGAGCCCTTGAGGACACAACGTGAATACTTTAATCATTTTTCTCCTTTGTTTTCCACTTAATTATTAAACAAAATTTACGCCAATTAGTTGCTCTTGCAGCAATGGTCTCCAGTGGTGCGGCAAGTCAGATTATCAGCCTGAACATAAAAAAAGTCCTGACTTTTACGCGGCATTGCTGCCGTACATAATGGTCAGAACTTCTTCAACAGTGGTGGAGGCTGCGATTTTTTCCACAATGCCGTCTTCGCTCATGACTTCCGCCAGGTCTGAGAGCGCGTCAATGTGCCCTTTGTTATCCACAGCTGCCAAAGCCACGACGACATTCACCGGGTCATTCTGCGGATTTCCAAAATTCACGGGTTCCGCCAGGGTAATCAAGCCCATGCTGGATTTGATGCATCCATCTTCAGGGCGGGCGTGGGGCATGGCAAATCCCGGTGCAAGCACAATGTATGGCCCGAATTCTTTGGCGACCCGGATCATCGCGTCCACAAAGCGGGGTTCAATGGCGTTATCCTTTACAAGCAGCTCTCCGACAGCGCGGATTGCGTCCTGCCAGTCCGTGACGGATACATTCAGCTCGACTAAATTTGGTCTCAATAAATCTTTTATGTTCAACTGAGTCTCCTTTATTACGAGCGTAGCATCTGCTTATCAATTCATTATGTTTTCGCTTTTTCCAGACCGGGCTCAAGGCTTTTCTGGTTTCTATTTCGAACCACTCAGTAACAGAACTCCAATATTTTGCTCTTCACGAGAACCACAGAGTAACCATACCATTAAATTTCGATGTTGCGAATTTATTATATATACAATTCTAACTAAGGGTAATGGTTTACCCCAGAAATGCCTGCGTTAACCTGTAAATTAATCGTATTCCACCAGGAATTTTGTGGTGATAGAATTCCTTCTTGTCAGGAGGCTCTATGAGTGTCGATTCGTTCCCCAAACAAAAGGCAAGTTGGCCAATGTTGATGCTTGGCGCCGGATTAATTGCAGCGGTTCTGGCGCTGGCAGCCCTTTACAACGCATTCTACCTGGGGGATGAAGCGCTTATCCAATCCTATCTCCAGCGTTTGAACGCCTTTCCCAAAAACGCGCAGCAAACCCAGGTTATCATCGCTGCACCCGCCAAACCGGTAAATCTGGAAATCCAAGCGGGGAACTCAATCAAAGCGCTGTGGGCTTCCGAGGGCTTGACCATCAATATTTCTGAGACCAGGTCTGGCGCGGGGGAAAGCGCGGCTGTCATCTCCGGGGAGAAGACCTGGAACGAAAACATCCCACATAACGCCATTTTCGAGCGCAAGGATCCAATCTTCATCCTCGCCGAATTCACGCTGGCGCCAAACACGTCGGTTGGCAGGGAGCTTTATGGACGGATTGAAGGGGAGTTGGTGTATCCGGTCATGGTCGCAGGTGGAGTTCAGGAAGATGTAGCCAGCGAGCTTTCCGTTCCGTTTGTAGTGCGGGTCGTTCCACCTGCCGAAATCGCCCGGGTAGTCCGGGGGCAGGCAAAAACCACATTGTGGATCACAGGTCCGATAGCGCTCATTCTGATTGCTGTCCCAACGGCTTATCTAAGAAGACACAGGAAAGCAAAGGCTGATACGCGCCAGGCGAAACCCACAGGCGGAAAATAATTCCCGGCTTATCTCCCGGTTATCACGAATAAACTTAAACAAAAAGAGCGGGTGATGGGATTCGAACCCACGAAATGGTAGCTTGGGAAGCTACTGCCTTACCACTTGGCTACACCCGCGCGGTCTCTATTGTATCTCATTTTTTGGAATGCAGATCCATAATTGCGGCATAATTGCGGCAAACATAATTGCGGCAAAAATAAAAGCCAGGAAGGAGGGTGTTGAATAACCAGCAATTTCTTCGCAAAACTGGCTTATTGATGTCTTTTTCGCCAGAAAAACGATCTACACTGCCCCATGACAACTCAAAATTGACTTTTCTCCCCTTCTTTTAA
>JBCFBH010000039.1:7599-17716 GCA_038562595.1 Anaerolineaceae bacterium | reverse complement strand
ATTCGCGACATTGGTCAGCTAAGCATAGAAGGCGTACGCGCTCTGACCCAGGGGGATCTGCCCGCGTTGGGAGAGGCATTAAACGCCAACCAGGAACTGCTCGCGCGCTTGAATCTTTCCTGCCCGGAACTTGACACGCTGGTGTTGGCCGCCCGCACTGCCGGCTCCCTCGGGGCCAAATTGACCGGCGGCGGCAAGGGCGGGCACATGCTTGCTCTGGTGCCTCCCGATAAGCTGGACCAGGTGCGCGCCGCTTTGCTGCAGGCTGGCGCTCCGCGCGTTTACCACAGCGTGCTGAAGCGGGAGAGCCCGCATGTCTGAAACAAACCTCAATCCCGATTTGGTTTTCATCAAACTGGGAGGGTCCCTCATCACGGATAAAGATCGCGCTGAAACCGCTGACTATGCTATGTTAACCAGCCTGCTCGCGGAAATTTCCCATATTCGCGCGCAGCACCCAAGGCTCCAGATCTTATTAGGACACGGCTCAGGTTCATTCGGGCATCACGCGGCGCAGCAGGCTGGCACCCGCGCAGGGGTTTATACCTCCGAGGACTGGCAGGGTTATCAAACCGTATGGGCCAGCGCCCGACGCCTGAACCAAATTGTGGTTGATGCCTGCCTGCAAGCCGAATTGCCTGTTCTGGCCTTCCCGCCCTCCGCGTCTGTACTGACGAACAAGCACGAGATTGAGCGCTGGGAGCTGGCGCCGATACGGCTTGCCCTGACCAACGGTCTGCTCCCTCTGGTTTACGGCGACGTTGTGATGGACCTTGCGATTGGTGGAACTATTCTTTCCACCGAGGATTTGTTCTTTCACCTCGCCTTGGAACTAAAACCCGCCAGGATCTTGTTGACAGGCGAAGAAGAAGCGGTTTTCGCGGACTTTCCACGTAATCAGAAACCTTTGTCCTTTATCAGCAAAAACGCTGAAAAAACCGACTATTTGCAGGGTTCCGCCAGCCTGGATGTCACCGGCGGTATGCTGAGCAAAGTGCAGCTTATGCAAAGACTGTGCCGACGGCTGAACGGCATGAACGCGGTGATCTTTTCCGGCAGGAACCCCCGCAGCATGGCAGAAATCCTGGATGGAAAGCCCATCGGAACCTTGATTGGCTGATAAGCGCGTTGTACATGAGCGCTGCGATGCATCCCCCGCTGGCCCGCTATAATGGATGCATTCTTATGCGCCCGAGCGCAGAAACGGAAAACGACCTATGATTTACACTCGGCAGCAGCTGGAAGAATTCGAAAATCAAACCCTGGCACCCTACGCTGTGCACAGCAAGGACTCCAAAGGGCGCATTTACCCTGAGGAAGAAGCGGATTTCCGCACCCGTTTCCAGCGGGACCGCGAACGCATATTGCACACTACCGCGTTTCGCCGTCTGGAATATAAAACCCAGGTTTTTATCAACCATGAAGGCGATTATTACCGCACGCGTCTGACGCACTCGCTGGAAGTCGCCCAAATTGGACGTTCGGTCGCCCGTTCCCTCGGCGCTAATGAGGACCTTGTGGAGACCATCTGCCTGGCGCATGACCTGGGGCATCCGCCCTTTGGGCACTCCGGAGAAGCCGCGCTTGCGCGGCTGATGCGGGATTACGACGGCTTTAACCACAACCAACAATCCGTGCGCATCGTCACCACCTTGGAAAAACGATATCCGGATTTCCCCGGCTTGAATTTGAGTTGGGAAGTGGTGGAAGGAATGGTCAAGCACGAGACCGATTACGACATCGCGGACGCAAAGGATTACGCCCCGGAGCTGCGTGGGCATCTGGAAGCCCAAATCGCCAATGTTGCGGACGAGCTGGCGTATACCTCCCACGATCTCGATGATGGTTTGCGCTCCGGCATGATCACCCCCAGCCAACTGGACGGCATCGCCATCTGGGAGATCGTTAATGAAAGCATCGGCAGACGCAAAACGGAAACGCTGGACGAGCTTTCTCGCCACCAAATCATCCGGCGCCTGATCAATTTTGAGGTCACAGACCTGATTCAATCCATTGACCGTTACCTACGCAAGAGCAATGTCAAATCCGCGCTGGAAATTCAGAAACTGCCGTATAATGTGGTCGGTTTCAGCGAGGATATGTACCGCCGCAACCGGGAATTGAAGGATTTCCTCTTTGCGAACCTTTACCGGCATTATCGCGTGGTGCGCATGTCCGCCAAGGCGGAAAAGATCATAACAGACCTTTTTGGGATTTATCAGAAAATGCCTGCCACACTGCCGACTGGCGTTCAGGAGCTTGTGCCCGAGCGCGGACTTGAAAGGACCATTTGCGATTACATCGCCGGGATGACTGACCGCTTCGCTATCGATGAATATAAACGTCTGTTTGACGCAGATGTATTACCTTAGAAAGCAGAACGTAATTTAAATGAAGAACCAACTAATCATCACAAAATCCGGGAAAGCCAAACTGGAAGAAGAACTGGCGGAGCTGAAAGGCCCCCGCCGCTTGGATATCGCGCGCCGACTAAAAAGCGCGATCGAGATGGGCGACCTTTCTGAAAACGCGGATTACATCGCCGCGAAGGAGGACCAGGGATTTCTGGAAGGACGCATACTTGAAATAGAAACCATCCTCGCGAACGCGCAGGTGGTGGACGAAGAGAACGTCCGTTCCGACAAGGTCCAAATCGGGAATAAGGTCACTGTCCGGGAAGGCAACGAACCGGAAGAGGTTTTCGAACTGGTCGGCATTAGCGAGGTGAACACGCTTCTCGGGAAAATTTCTTACGAATCGCCGATTGGTTCCGCCCTGCTGGATAAACGCCCGGGAGACAAGGTACAAGTGAAGACCCCCGGCGGAAACATAGAATTCACAATCATCAAAATCGAATAGAGTCGCGCGGCAACAAAAAAGCTGAGGTGCGATTCAGTTTCGCCCTCAGCTTTTTTATTTGGTTGGTTGGCTACACGCGATAGACTGCCAGTTCAATCGTCGCGCGCTGGAAGTAACTCTGCGGCGGAAGAGGCAGATCTCCGTACGTGAGATCTACAATCCGGGCTTCCATGCGCAGGCTGGCTGTCTGCAGTTCAAAAAGCTTGCCGGCTTCAGCCAGTATCGGCTCTCCCTTTATTTCCAGGCGTTGTCTGAGCACAGGATCATGGAAGACATGCTCGCTCATCATCACCTTGGTGACAGTCTGGATATCGTTCTTATCAAAGAGCCAGACCTCAAAGGCAGAAATCTTTTTGGGTTCCCCGACTCCGATGATGTCCGAAATGCTAACCCCGCATTCTCCCAGGAATTCGCCGTTTGGAGCGTCAAACGTAAAGGATTCATCATAAAGGTCGTCGCCAAACATATAGGTCGGCATGAACTGCGCGATTGGTTTTTCCAAAGGCTGTGTGCTCTTTCCGTTCGGACGGGCAGAAGCAGGGCTTTCATAAACGGAAGCCGCGGGTTGAGTCGCGTTTCCATTCGCAGCTTGCCTTCCGTTGGTTTGCACACCCTGCGTTTGGGCTGTCGCGCTGGGCGCCCGGGGGACCGCCTGTGGTACCGCAGCCGGTCTGGCTTGCTGCAAAGGCGTTCCTGCCGGGTTTGTTCTGGGGCGCAAGTAAAACAGGTACACACCGGCAGCTCCCACAACCAATAAACCCAGCAGGATTAAGCCTAAAGTAAGCGGACTGCTTCCTGCTTCAGGTTCAATCGGCGCCAGGTTTGCGTCCGGCGGCTGACCTACGGCGGGCTCCGCCTGGACAGCGGAGATAAAGCGGCTGATTTGGTCTGCGTTCAGGAATTGTGGGTCAGCCTGGACCTGGGTCAGCGTTTCGCCGGCGCTCGTGCCTAATTCCTGGTACAGCTGCCTGGCTTTTGCAGCGTCAAAGGTCAGGTTGTAATTGGTAATCACCATGCGCAGATAATCCACCTGTAAATCAGCGCGCATGGTCTCAGCGTTGGTATCGGTCCACTGTACCGGCAAAATTACCCAGCCGATTAACAAACCAAGCAGGATACCCAGCACACCCGCGGCGACCGCCATGTTTCTCGGGATGCTGAGCTTCTGCTTCAATAACTCCATGAAATTCTCCATAATCCTGCACCTCACAGTAAAAAAGAATGCTCTATCTGTTGAGTTGCAGGATTTATACCAGTTTAAGCAGCTTCAGGGTTCAGGGATTCAAGCGTGAAAACTTCTGAGCATGCCAGGCAGCGCGCGTAGTGTTTATTCTTCGCGACCAATACTCCCCCGCATTGCGGGCATCTTTGCTTCAGCGGTTCATCCCAGGAAGTAAAGTCGCACTCCGGATAACGGGAACAGCCGTAAAAAACGCGGCCTTTCCGGGTTCTTTTCCGGACCACATCACCTTTACCGCATGTCGGGCAAACTACCCCAATCCTATCAAGGTGGTTTTCGGTATACCGGCAGGTCGGGAAAGTGCTGCAGCTGACAAATTTCCCGAATTTCCCATTGCGCATGACAAGTTCATTTCCGCACAGAGGGCAAGGCCGGCCCAGCCTTTCGGGTTCAATTTTCTTTTCAGGCATATGTTCCCGAGCGTGTTCCAGGCTGACTTCAAACGGAGTGTAAAACGCGCGTATGACCTCCACCCACTCCATCTTACCATCCGCAATTTCATCCAGTTTTTCTTCCATCTCCGAGGTAAAGCCGATATCGACCACGGAAGGAAAGAATTCCACGACCAAATCATTTACGATGAAGCCCGTTTCGGTTGGGAAAAGCCGCTTTTTTTCTGCGGTGACATACCCACGTGCCAGTATCGTGGAAATAATAGGTGCGTAGGTGGAAGGACGCCCGATTTTGTTCACTTCCAGCACCTGGATAAGAGAAGCTTCACTGTAACGCGGCGGGGGCTGTGTAAAGTGCTGAGAGCTTTCCAAGTCTTCAAGCTGTTGTGTTTGTCCCTCGCGCATATCCGCGATTGGCAGAACGCCTTCCTCTTCTTCATCCAGCTGGTCTTCATTGCGAGCGTCCTGGTAAAGGATTCGGTACCCTTTAAAGGACGTGACGGTGTGTGAACTGCGGAAGAGATAGCTGTGCTCGTTGTTTTCTCCCGCCACTTCCGCGGTAGTAATTTCCAGCACAGCAGGATTCATCTGGGAGGCAATAAATCGCTGCCAGATTAGGTTGTAAAGTTTATATTGGTCCGCGCTGAGATAATTTTTAATAGCGCCTGGCTCACGCAGCGCCGAAGTCGGTCTGACGGCTTCATGCGCTTCCTGCGCGGAGGCGGCTCTGGTTTTATAGAAGGGCGCTTTCTCTGGTAAGAAGCCTTCGCCGTACTTTTTCAGAATAAACGCGCGCGCTTCTTCCACCGCCTGCGGAGCCACGTGAACTGAATCCGTGCGCATATACGTAATCAAGCCGGTTTCTCCGCCGTTCCCGATGTCGATGCCTTCATAGAGTTGTTGGGCGATCTGCATTGTTTTTCGCGAAGTGAAATTTAACTTGCGCGAGGCATCCTGCTGAAGCGTGCTCGTAATGAAAGGCGCGAGAGGATAGACATTACGCTGGGTAGTTTTCAGCGAGTCAAGCTTGAAACTGGTTTTGCGCAAGTCCTCCACGGTCGCGAGCGCGGCTGCCTCATCCGGCAGCAAGTAATCTTGCCCGTCAATCTTCACCAGCCGGGCATGGTAGCTTTTCTCACTGCTTTCAGGCGAGAAAACAGCGGATATAAGCCAGTATTCCACCGGAATAAACTCCTGAATTTCGCGTTCACGTTCGACGATCAGACGCAGGGCTACGGATTGCACGCGCCCGGCGGAAAGACCTCCGCGTACCTTTGCCCACAAAATCGGGCTGACGCTATACCCGACCAGGCGGTCCAGAACTCGGCGGGCTTGCTGCGCGTTGACCAGGTCCATATCCACTGCGCGTGGGTGCTCAAAAGCTTCAGCAATGGCGTTTTTCGTAATTTCATGGAAAACCACCCGCTCGGTCCTTTCCGGAGGAATTTGAACCGTGTCCATCAGATGCCAGGCAATGGCTTCGCCTTCTCGGTCAGGGTCGGTAGCCAGATACACTTTTTTGCTTTTCGCGGCCAGGTCCGCAATTTCCCGCACGACTGCTTTCTTCTCGTTCGGCACGCGGTACTTGGGCGTGAAATCGTTCTCGACGTCCACGCTCAGTTGGGATTTTAAGAGGTCCCGGATGTGACCAACAGACGCAACGACGTGGAAATTGTCGCCAAGATATTTGCCAATTGTTCTGGCTTTCGCGGGGGATTCTACGATGACCAGGTTTTTTGATGTTGACAAAGTTTCTGACTTGGTCAGTTTTGCAGTGGTCCTGCTCTTTTTCGCGGCACCAGTCTGCTTGCCGGTATGTTTCGCAGACTTGCGGGTTTCCTTTTTGGGGGTGTTCTGTATCACAGGCTTTTCGAGACCTGCATGAGCATCTGTCATACCAAGTTTCGAGATTACGCTGCTGCAAACAGGACATACCCCCTTGGTAATCGCTCTCCCATTGACCGTAAAGCTGGGGGTAGGCTCCAGCATTTCTCGTTTTTCTTTACATTTAAGACAATAAGCTTCCAAAAGAATGCTCCTGATGATTCTATTCCTGAAAATTGCCCAGCTATAATACCATATTCATTTTTTTGTCAAATCGAGGGGGTCTACATACAGAAATTTTCGTGCAGAGACTTCAGTCCAGTTTCCACGTCTGGCTGGCTGAATATTCCATTCCCCTTGCGCGTACAACCAAGCCCTTAAGTTCCATCATCGTCAATTGGGCGGTCAGTTTTTCCACTCCAATTCCGAGTTTTCCGCACAGGTCGTCGATGTGGAGGGTATCCTGCCCCAGCGCGCGTAAGATGCGGGTCTCTTCCAGGTCGAGCGCGGGTTCTGCTTGCTCCTGGTTGGGGCGCGTTTGCGCAATGTTGAGATATTTCAGGATAACGGTCGGACTGGTGAGCGGTACCGCGCCGGCTGCCAGCAGGTTGTTGGTTCCCCTGCTCATCGGCGAAAGCACGGACCCAGGCGCCGCGAATACTTCTCTGCCCTGGTCAATGCTGAACTTTGCCGTGATTAGCGCGCCGCTTTTTTCGCCCGCTTCGATCACCACTGTCCCGCGGGATAGCCCCGAAATGATGCGGTTGCGCGGCGGGAAGTTCACCCCATCCGGCTGCGTGCCGGGCGGGTAATCGCTGATTAACGCACCGTTCGCCATAATGCTTTCAGCCAGCGCGCGGTGTTCGGGTGGATAAATGACATCCACGCCGGAACCTAAAACTGCCAGAGTGCGCCCGCCTTGTTCTAGCGCGGCCTGGTGCGCAATGGCATCCACCCCGCGGGCAAGCCCGCTGACAACCGTAATGCCGTTGGCAGCCAGGTAGATGGCGGTATCCTTGGTGAGCTGTCGCCCGTAGGCGGTCACATTTCGGGTACCAACAATGGCAACCGCCAGGTCGTCCTGGGGCAAAATAGTCCCGCGGTAGTACAGCACAGGTGGAGGCTGGTCAATTTCTTTGAGGTAAGACGGGTAGCTATCATCTTCCCAGGTGAGCACCTGAATGGATTTTTTCGTCAGTGTTGGCAGCATCGCTTCTGGTTCCATCCCGCTGCGCTTTTGCAAGACGGCCTCTGCCAGCTTTTCTGTCAGACCAGCAGCAATCAGCTCAGACCTTGAGGCATTCCATGCCCGGCTCAGCTGTCCAAAATAATTCAATAGCCGGCGGAAGCGCACTGCGCCAATGCCCTTCACCGTGCTAAAAGCCAGCCAATAATCCCTTTCCCCCAAGTTTAGCCCCGCAGCCCTTCCATGATTTCTACATCCATGCGCCGCTGTTCCAAATCCACGTTCAGGATGACCGCTGGGATATTCGGCAGCAGTAATTCCAAACCGTCGGACTGTCTGATGACGAAAACATCGTTTGCGCCGGTTTCAAGCACTTCAATAATTTCACCAACAAACTGCGCGCTTTCAAAGACTCGCAGCCCAAGCAGTTGATGGTGGTAAAAACTGCCGGTCGGCAGTGGAGGAAGTTCTCGCACGGTGGAAAAAACATCCAGGTTGGTGAGCAGCTGGGCTTCCTCGCGGGTTTTAATGCCTTCGAAGCAGAGCAGCAGCAGGGGTTCCTTTGCCCGCACAGAGCTGATTATGAACTGTCTGTGGTCGATCCCTAAAAAAACTTTCTTACCCGGGCGGATGCGCTGCGGAAAATCGGTAAGCACGCGCATCGCAATTTCGCCGCGAACTCCGTGCGCTCGCTGCAGCTTTCCGATTAAGGCAAAAGCAGGCTCGTTTTTCGCATCCGAGCCTGCTTCAGGATTTTGAGGATTGTTCATTCCAACTTTAGCTTGGGTTTACTGGAAATCTACGACGTCCATCGCCACTTGCTGCCCGCTTCTGGCTGCGACTACGCGCAGAAGCACCCGCAAGGCGTTGGCCACGCGTCCATGTTTTCCGATAACCCGGCCGATATCATCTGAATCGACAAACAGGTCGAGATGAACCATCGGACCATCGCGGTAAGATTCGACCTTGACTGAGTCCGGATTGTCAACCAATGATCTGGCCAGGTAGTCAAGTAAACCCGCAAGCTTTTCGTGTTCCATAAAAATCAACCTATTGAGCGTTCTTGGTCAGCGCGGTGGAAGGGTCCTTAACGCGGTTCTTGTAAATTTCTTCCGCTTCCGCGAGCAAGGTCTCTTGGGCTTCGCCGGCTTTCAAACGCTGATAGCGTTCGTCCAGCTTGACAATCTTGAATAATTTTTGGACAGATTCCGAGGGCTGAGCGCCGACACTTAACCAATGATAGATTTTCTCTTCATTGAATTGAATGGTGCTCGGGTTGGTCTTGGGGTTGTAATGACCAACGATCTCGAGGAAACGCCCGTCTCGCGGACTTTCCTTGTCAGCGATGACTACACGGTAATGGGGTTGGTGGGTTGAACCAACACGGCGCAAACGAATACGTACCATTGACTTAATACTCCTAAACTATATATCAAATAATTCCCGGTTCTGGATCAAAGGTTGAGAGTATGCTGAAGGGGGCATATCCTTTTCCTCAGTTCCGAGACGAACCAAACAAGCGGTTAATATTACCACGTCCACCGGATTTTTGAAACTGTTTCATGAGTGTCTGGATATCACGAAATTGTTTCATCAAGCGGTTCACGTCCTGCACATCCTTACCACAGCCTGCCGCGATGCGTCTGCGCCGGCTGGCGTTCAGGATTTTTGGATTTCTGCGTTCGGCGACTGTCATCGAATTGATGATCGCTTCGACTGTCTTCAGTTGATCTTCCGCTTCCTGGTGATCCACGTTTTTGGCAACGACGCCAAACTGCCCCGGCATCATTTCCAGGATGGAAGCAAGCGAACCCATCTTTTTAATCTGCCGCAGCTGCTTCGCAAAATCCTCCAGGGTAAATTCCCCGGAAAGCATCTTGTCCGCGTCGTTCGCGCCCACCTGACCGGCGTAGGCGCTTTCAGCCTTTTCAATCAATCCAAGCATATCCCCCATCCCCAAAATTCTGGAGGAGATGCGCGCAGGGTCAAACACTTCCAAAGCATCCAGAGCTTCCCCGGTTCCAAGGAATTTGATTGGGATGCCGGTTACTTCACGGATGGATATGGCAGCGCCGCCGCGGGCGTCACCATCAATTTTGGTCATAATGAGCCCGCTGACAGGGATAGCATTATGGAACCCCTGCGCGATGTTCAACGCTTCCTGCCCGGTCATCGAGTCAACCACAAGTAGAATTTCATTGCAGCGGACCGCGTTTTTAATGCCGACCAATTCAAGCATCAAGGCATCGTCCAACTGCGAACGACCCGCAGTATCGAGGATAACCACGGAGAATCCGCCCTTGCGCGCGGTTTCAAAGGCTTCCTGGGCAATTTTGACAGGTTTCGCGCCGTCTAAGGTGAACACCGGAACGTCCAGCCTTTCCCCCAGTGTCTGCAACTGCTTGACAGCAGCCGGCCGGTAAATATCCGCAGCCACAAGCAGCACGCGTTCACCGCGCGCGCGCAAAAGCTTTGCCAGTTTAGCCGCGGCGGTGGTCTTCCCGGAGCCCTGCAGACCCACCAGCATCACCACATAAGGCTTCTCGCCCTTCAAGCTCAGAGGTTCGGCTTTTCCCAGGGTTTGGATGAGTTCTTCGTTGACAATCTTAATAACCT
>JBCFBH010000039.1:0-7589 GCA_038562595.1 Anaerolineaceae bacterium | reverse complement strand
CCTTTACCCTGGCGGTGAAGGACTTCACCACACCGTAATTCACATCCGCTTCCAACAGCGCCAGACGCACCTCGCGCATGGAGGCTTCCACATCAGCCTCGGAAAGTTTGCCCCGCCGGCGTAGATTTTGGAAAATGTTGTTCAGTTTGTCGGATAGGTTTTCAAACATAAATTAGCCCTGTCTGTAATTATTCGCCAAGTCCTATATCATACCTTAAATGAAACTGGAATCAAAACCCGCCCAATCAAACATTGCATCTGCAACCTTAGTGAAAAAACGGTGTTAAACAAAACATGTAGTTATCCTTTGAATCGAGGTGAATTTCATGTCAAGAAAAACAGCGATTGTTACTGACAGCACAGCGGCGTTCACGCCAGCCATTATTGAGGAATTGCAGCTTCACGTCATTCCGCTCAATATTCATTGGGACGGCACCAGTTACGTGGATTTCGTCGATATCACTCCAGCAGAATTTTACAAAAAACTGGCCACTTCCAAGACTCTTCCAACAACCTCACAGCCCAGCGCTGCCGCCTTCGCGCAGGTTTATGAAGAGCTGTTAACTCAGGATTACGATGTCCTCACCCTGCCAATCTCATCCAAGCTTTCGGGCACCTATGATTCCGCGATGATGGCGGCCGCCCAATTCCCGGCAGGTCGGATTGAAGTATTCGATACGCTCGTTACCTCCAGCCCCCTCAACGGAATCGTGATAAAGACCGCGCGAGCTGCCAAAAAAGGGGCCTCCCTATTGGAATGCTCCAATATCGCCAAAGACACCGCCAGCCGGACGAAAATTTACTTCGCAGTTGAGACGCTTGAATACCTGCACAAGGGCGGGCGAATCAACACCGCCAGCGCATTCCTGGGCACCGCGCTCAATCTCAAACCCATCCTCAGTTTCGAGGACGGACTGATTGTACCTGTGGAACGCGTCAGAACCTCACGTAAAGCCCACGAGCGCCTGCTGGATTTGGTGGAAGAGTTTGTTGGGCCGCACGGAAAAATTGAATTCCTTGGATTAGTCTCCGCGGACGCAGAGGAAGCGCTGGAAGAATTGCGTCAGGAAGCTCATGCGCGCTTCCAAATTGAGGAGGAAATGGTAACTGACATGAGCCCGGTGCTTGGATGCCATGTCGGCAATGGCACCGTAGGCATCTCTTTCCTGGCCTGATATTTTTCTCTGATACAATTGGGTTATCTCTTCGATAAAGGGGTTCCCAATGGATGTTTCAGAGAAGATTGGCGTCAAGGTTCCGCGAATTCTCCTGCCAGGCAGGTCTGTCGATCTTACCAGGTGGGCGGTCATCGCCTGCGACCAGTTCACTTCCCAACCGGAATATTGGGAACGTGTCGATGAATTTGTCGGGGACGCGCCATCCACATTGCGCATGATACTCCCGGAGGTCTGGCTGCACAGCCCGGACGTGCAAACGCGTATTCAGGCAACCCAGCAGGCAATGCGTCAGTACCTTCAGGACGGCATTTTTGACGCGCAAGATGGCTTTGTGCTGGTGGAGCGCGAACATTCCGGCCAAACCCAAACCGGATTAATGGTCGCGTTGGACCTGGAAAGCTACGATTACAACAAAAAATCTCAGACCCTGATAAGAGCGACCGAAGGCACAATCCTGGACAGGCTTCCGCCGCGTATGCAGGTGCGCCGCGGCGCGCCGCTCGAGCTTCCCCATATTCTGGTCCTTTACGATGATCCGCAGTTCAAGGTACTTGAGAAAGTTCTGGAGGAAAAAGCGCGCCTGCCACTCTGTTATGATTTCGACCTGATGTTCGGCAGCGGCCACCTGCAGGGCTGGCGGGTCTCTGAAACGGACCTGGTAAGCAGCGTACTCGCGGGTCTCTCGGCTTTGATTGAAGCGCCGGCGTTCACCGAAAAATATCAACTCGGCGAAGGCACCCCACCGCTGCTGTTCGCTATGGGTGATGGCAACCACTCACTCGCTACCGCCAAGGCAATCTGGGAAGAGCTCAAACCTTCGGTCGGGATGGACCACCCCGCGCGTTACGCGCTTGTCGAAATTGTTAACCTGCATGACCCGGCAATAAGCTTCGAAGCCATCCATCGAGTTCTTTTTAATGTTCCTCCAGACTTCCTGCAGCAGTTGGAATATGCCTTCGCTCCGGAAATCCGGCTTACCCGCGGCCTTACTTTTGACCAGCTTTCGGAGGCTGTGTTGACCGTGGATCAACATAGCCAAAAGATCGGCTGCGTCCTTGGTTCAGACCTGGTCCTGATCGAGCTTACCCGTCCGAGCCATAACCTTCCAGTCGGCAGCCTGCAGGCATTTCTCGACGATTACCTGACCAGGCACCCGGAGACAAAGATAGACTACGTTCACGGCGATGAGACCGTGCATGAGCTGGGAAGTCAGCCTGGCAACATCGGCTTCTTTTTGCCGCCCATCACAAAAGATTCGTTCTTCAAAACCGTCATCGTTGATGGCGCGCTGCCCCGCAAGACGTTTTCGATGGGTCACGCCAAGGACAAACGCTTTTACATGGAATGCCGGCGCATCAACCTGGAGTCTTGACACATCGAACAATTGTGCTATATTAATTGTAGTTATCAGCATATTAGTAATTGGAGACATTATGCCCGCCAAGAAAACCAGCACATCGCAACCCAACCCGTCCTCAGACCAGAACATGAACGACGCAAAAAAGGCTGTTCTGGACAAAGCCCTGAACGATATCATCAAACGTTATGGTGAAGGCAGCATCATGCGCCTGGGCGAAGCACACCAGATGCAGGTGGAATCCATTCCGACCGGCGCGCTCTCTCTCGATTTGGCGCTGGGCGTCGGTGGCATTCCCAAGGCGCGTATCACCGAGATCTTTGGTCCTGAGTCTTCCGGCAAGACGACGCTTTGCCAGCACATTGTGGCGGAGTGCCAGCAGCGCGGCGGCACGGCAGCCTTTATCGATATGGAACATGCCCTGGATCCGGTCTACGCAGCCCGCTGCGGTGTCAATGTGGACCAACTGCTGATTTCGCAGCCGGATACCGGCGAACAAGCGCTGGAAATCGCCGAAACGCTTGTTCGCTCCGGCGCAGTGGAACTGGTTGTGGTGGACTCGGTTGCCGCTTTGGTGCCCCGTTCAGAAATTGAAGGCGACATGGGCGACCCCACCATGGGTGTGCAAGCCCGCCTGATGTCCCAGGCGCTGCGCAAGCTTTCCGGCGCGATTAACCAGACAAAAACCGCGGTCGTCTTTACCAACCAACTGCGTCAGAAAATCGGAGTGATGTTTGGCAGCCCGGAAACCACCACCGGCGGCATGGCGCTCAAGTTTTACGCCTCTGTGCGCCTGGATGTGCGCCGTGTGCAATCTATCAAAGTCGGCGCGGAAATCGTTGGCAACCGCGTGCGCGTGCGGGTTGTGAAGAACAAGGTGGCTGCTCCCTTCCGCACCGCGGAATTTGACATCATGTACAACGAAGGCATCTCCAAAGCCGGCGACCTGTTGGACCTGGCAACCAGCCTGGAAGTGGTTGAGAAGCGCGGCTCCTTCTATTCGTATAAGGACAGCCGCCTCGGTCAGGGTCGGGAAGCATCCAAGAACTTCCTGAACCAGAACCCCGAGCTGATGAAGGAGATCGAAAATACCATTCGCTCGCTTGGCAGCGTTGACAACCTCTCCGACAGTTGGGATTCTGGGGATGAAAGCAGCGCGGAAACCGAGGATTATTAGCCGAACATGCTTTTCCATGCTTTTGCCATACAGAAGCATTTGAACTATCGATCAGTAAGTTCAAGTTAATGTTGAAAAGGAGATACAGATGGATTTGATCGTCAGGTTAATCGTTGGCGCGGTCGCCGGCATTCTGGCTGATTTCCTGATTAAAGGGATTGAGGTCAATCTTCTGGTGAAGGTGATTGTGGGCGTGGTTGGCGGGTACCTTGGCGGCTGGTTATTCAGCCTGCTCAATATTTCTTCAAGCGGTTGGATTGGCAATGTGCTGGCTTCTCTTGTTGGCGCGCTCATCCTTTTGATCGTACTCAGGGCGTTCAGGCACAAATAAGCCGTACTACGTTCGCAAACTTAATAGCATGGTTGTTTCCCCATTCTTAGGGAATGGAGAATTATCTGCCTGACGATTTGTCTCTCGGAAATATAGGAATGGATCGTGGCAGCCGATAAGCGCCTGGCAGAGGTAGAGCTGCCGGCGAATTGACCGTATTTGCCTGCTCTGGGCATGAAAGCAGATAAATCCGCCCGGCGCGTAATTGAACAGGGAATTTTCCAGGTAAGCCAAAAGAACCCCCAAACACATCTGCGCGGCAGCAGCCTTGTCTCCTTGCGTTAGTGAATCATCCCCTTTTTCCAGACATACACAAAGCACCTCCAGCTGACATTCTAGCTCGAGGTGCTTTCTTTTCCTGTCTTGTTTTCAGGGTTCAGTTCACTTTGAGGTTCTTTTTGGCATTCCCCTCAATGTAAAGGCTTATGTACCTTCCTCCCAGGAGTTCAGGTAGCGCACCTGTTCTTCCGTGAGAACGTCGATGCGCACTTTCATGGCTTCCAGCTTCAGCCTGGCGATTTCGCGGTCTATGGATTCCGGAACGGCGTAGACTTTGTTGGCCATGGTAGGACGGTTCTTGATCAGATATTCAGCGCTCAATGCCTGGTTCGCGAATGACATGTCCATCACAGAAGCGGGATGGCCTTCCGCGGCAGCCAGGTTAATTAACCTGCCTTCCCCGAGTATATGAATTACACGACCGTCCGGCAATTCGTAGGCTTCCACGAAGGGACGCACAAGCCGTTTTGCCGCAGACATGGCTTCCAGGGCGGGGATATTGATTTCCACATTGAAATGACCGGAGTTCGCAACCAATGCGCCGTCTTTCATGACAGCGAAATGATGTTCATCGATGACATTCAGGTCGCCGGTGACTGTGACGAAGATATCGCCAATCGCCGCGGCCTCAATCATCGGCATCACCCGGAAACCATCCATGACAGCTTCCAGGGCAACCAACGGGTCGATTTCCGTCACTACCACGTTCGCGCCCATACCGCGCGCGCGGTTTGCCAGCCCACGGCCGCACCAACCGTAACCCGCCACCACAAAGGTCTTGCCAGCCAGCAGGATGTTCGTGGCGCGCACGATCCCGTCAATGGTGGACTGACCGGTGCCGTAGCGGTTGTCGAAAAAGTGCTTGGTCATCGCGTCATTGACCGCGATGATAGGGAATTCCAGGGCGTTATCCGCCGCCATCGCGCGCAAGCGAATGACTCCGGTGGTAGTTTCTTCGGTACCGCCGATAACACCGGGCAGCAGGTCGCGGCGCTCTTTATGCAAGGTGGAAACGAGGTCTGCCCCGTCGTCCATCGTCACATTCGGCCTGTGGTCGAGCGCAGCGCGCAGGCTGCGGTAGTAGGTCGCATCGTCTTCGCCTTTAATCGCGAACACCGGAATTTCGTATTGCGAAACCAGCGCGGCCGCTACGTCATCCTGGGTGGAAAGCGGATTTGAAGCAGTCAGCACGATATCCGCGCCGCCAGCCTGTAAAGTCCGCATCAGGTTCGCGGTTTCGGTGGTGACATGCATACAAGCTGCCATCCGGATGCCCGCGAAAGGGCGTTCCTTGCGGAAGCGTTCCTCAAGGGAGGTCAGCACGGGCATTTCCCGCGCAGCCCAATCCATTCGCCGCCTGCCGCCTTCGGCCAGGTTAATGTCTTTGATGTGATAATTCTCCATAGTATCTCCGTTTATCTTCCTTACTGGTTCAGGTCGTCCAATTGACCCTGATCGTCATAATGCTGGCGAAAATAAGTTATGAATTCCTCCAGCGTAAACTTGTGGTTTTGGGTGCCATTGCGAGCAATGCAGTACGCCGCGGCGACGGTACCCATCTCGCCGCACAGGCGCATGCTTTTTCCCCGCAGATAAGCAAACAAGAATCCAGCCCTGAATGCGTCTCCTACACCAGTCGGGTCCACCACCGGGGCTTCGTCGATGATGGGCACGTGCAGGTCCTCGCGGCAGGTATGCACCCGCGCGCCGTTTTTCCCCAGCGTGATGACCGTGAATTCCGGGTGGCAGAGGATTTCTTCCGCGCTGAGACCGGTATGCTTTTGCAGAAGTTCAAATTCGTACTCGTTCACAAACAGTCCATGCGCGTTCAGGATGCCCCTGCGCAGCGCTTCTCCGTCCATGCGGATTATCTGCTGCCCGGGGTCAAAAATGGAGCGCAGTCCTAACTGCTTCGCCTCGTCGATGTAGCGTGCCATTGCGCGGGGATCGCTTGGTGAGTTCACCACATAGTCCCCAGGCTGCGTGTGCGCTTCGCTGAGCGCAAGATCTGCCGCGTCTGCCATCGCGCCGGTGTAAAACGAAGCAATTTGAGCATTGGAGAGGTCTGTGTTCACGAAGAACGAGGCTGTGAATTTGGTATCGCTGACGCGCACGCCGCTCACGTCCACCCCAATCTGCTCCAGCCGGCGGCCGTACTCCGGAAAATCCTGACCGGCAGTGGCAAAGAGCAGCGGTTTTTCACCCAGCAGCGCCAAAGTATACGCGATATTCGCGCCTACCCCGCCATACTGCCGCACCATGTCTTCCACTAAAAAGGAAAGGCTGATTTTTTCCAGATGTTCCGGCAGAATGTGGTCCTTAAAATAACCCGGGAAGCGCATAAGATAGTCAAAGGCGATGGAACCCGTAACGACAATTTTCATTCATCCCTCCCATACTGCTTTAACACAGTAAGATTCCTGAAAAACGGTGGATATAGCACGCCTCTTTCGGTGATCAAACCTGAGAGCAAGCGGTGCGGGGTTATATCAAGAGCATAATCACGAGCGCGAGCGCCTTCAGGCGCTGTCGGAAGATTCTGATATCGGATGGAAAGCACAACAGACGGGTCGCGTTCCTCAAGCCGAATATCATCCGCGCTGGCGCTTTCAAAGTCCACGGAGGCAAGCGGAAAAGCAGCATAGGCTGGGATGCCATTGTCATAGGCAGCCAAAGCCAGTAAGTAGGTGCCGATATTATTGATGACATCTCCGTTGACAGCCACGCGTTCCGCGCCGAATAATACCTTGTCCACTTTTCCGGCCTTCAAAAGGTACCCGGTTGCCGCGTCCACTATGACATCATAAGGGATGCCGTATTGTTCCAGTTCCCACGCGCTCAGCCTGGAGCCTAACAGGCACGGTCGTGTTTCCGCCACGTAAACGTGCACCCTTTTGCCTTGCTCGTATGCCGCGCGGATGACGCCCAGAGCGGTACCATAATCCACATTGGCCAGCGCGCCGGTATTGCCGTAAAGCAGGATTTCATCCCCATCGTGGAGGAGTTCAGCGCCGTTCCTGGAGATTGCCAGGTTCGTTTCCACATCCCGCTCAGAGGCTGCCAGGGCTTCCTGAAGATAGAAAGCGCGTAATTCTTCCGCGTCCCCTTCAAAGGACTCGGCGCGTTTTAAGATCTGGGCGGTCAGACTTCGCAAGTTAATCTCGTCAGGCCAGAGCTGCAGGAGTTGCTCGCGCGCCTCGCGGACCGTTTCTCGCAGGGCTGCGGGGTTCTGGGATTCAGCTTCGCGCGCGGCGAAAAAAAGCGCAA
>JBCFBH010000038.1:0-17995 GCA_038562595.1 Anaerolineaceae bacterium | reverse complement strand
CGCGATACCAGCCTGGAAGCCCTGAGCAAGCTGAAACCCGCCTTCAAACCTGATGGCAGCGTTACCGCGGGGAATTCCTCCGGGTTGAATGATGGCGCCGCCGCGCTGCTGCTGATGAGCGCGGAGAAAGCGCGCGCGCTTGGGATAAAGCCACTGGCGCGCGTGGTCAGCAGCGCCGCTTCCGGCATTGAACCGCGCATCATGGGCCTGGGACCGATAGAATCCACGCGCCGCGCCCTGAAGAAAGCCGGTCTGACGATGGAAGATATCGCCCTGGCGGAAATCAACGAAGCTTTCGCCGTGCAAACCCTGGCAGTGATGCGGGAATTGGGGCTGCCGCACGAAATCACGAACGTGAACGGCGGGGCGGTCGCGTTGGGGCACCCGCTGGGCTGCTCCGGCGCGCGCATCCTGACCACCCTGCTGCACGAAATGCGCCGCAGAGCGCCGGAGGCCAAACGTCCGTATTATGGGCTGGCAGCGCTGTGCGTGGGTGTGGGTCAGGGCGAAGCGACGATTATCGAATGCTTAGATTGACAGCCCTCAGCCGCTGGCTGGATAGGCGGATAAGAGCAGTTCAGACATCACTTGTTGAATGGACGCGTTGATTTCCCGCGGGTCTAAGGTATTGGAAAGCTCTCTTGGGTCATAAGCGTTTCCGACCTGCACTCGAATGGGAATTTTCCAATCATTACCCGGATGCAGCCGCTGCATAGCAAATTGCGTGATCATCGCTATCTGATGGCGCCTTTTTGAATTTTTCGACAGGCTCACAAACAAGTTCTTCCAGGCCTTGGGGGTCACAGTCTGGCTGATTAGCAAGGGCAACAAACGCGTCTCGGGCACTTTGGCAAGAAAAATTCCCACGCTCTGCGACCAGGCTTTCAGAGATTGCAGAGCGCCCGGGACTAAAGCCGGGTCTGGTTCCAAACTCCCTCTTGGAAAGAGTATTACCGATTCTCCAGCTGTAAGTTTTTTGATTATCTCGCGCATATTCCCCATGCGCCCAACCGGATCCGTTTCCAAAAAGAGCACGTGACGGGAAACATTTGGAAGCACTTCGAGCATGGGACGTTTTCCAGCCACAACGCTGCTGTCGTTTCTCGCTACACAACTGAGGGCGCCAAGGCTGTCGCCCCCGCCCGCGTGGTTAGCCACAACCAATAACGGCGCTTCGCGGGGAATCCGCTCCGCGCCGATATATTCCTGCCCATCCGTAAAGTAATTCAATGCCAGATTCGCGCTCTGACGAATTTCTCCCGCTGCCAGGGAACGGTCAACGCGCAGCAGGATTTCCGCGAATTCCCGTGCTGCCTTCTGCGCCAGCCGACGAAAGGTTTGAAAAATCAAACTTCCGGGGCGAATGTTGAGCGCACGCGCGATATCCATAAAGATGTACTCCCCGATCAGGTTCGAATCGGGTGGATTGCTCTGCAAAGGTTCAGTCTGCACATTCATATATATTAATTGTACAACATCAGCATTAATTAGTGGTGGTCAACCCGCACAATTTCAGAGGTTTTGCATTGCTCCATTATCCTTGACATCACTATCAGAGGATTTTAATGAGTTAACATCCATAACTTTCCCGCTATCATCCGAAAACCTCAGGACGATAAAGGAGCATCTACAGCCAACATTCATCCCCACTTGCAGCCCATCCTGCTGCTGATTTCGCGGAAGACCACATCGGAGCGGTCAATTCCAGGCTTTCTTTCTTCGCCGCGGCCATCCTGAATAACCTGTTGCCCGCATCTCTGCGGGCGGAGTTCAGAGCGCCGGTAACAATGCCTAGCACATAAGTTGCACCTAATTCCCACGAATACTCTGATAAGCGATTGCGTGGTGACCAATGAATAATCAAACCTTTTCGCCTTCTACCGACCCGGAGGAACGCCCCAAAAAAAGCTATAAGTTCCTGTTTATTGCCGCGGCGCTGCTATTTGTGCTGAGCCTTGTGCTCATTTTTTCCGATGGAATAAAAGACGGCTCCAAAAACCCGCCCGGTGAAGGCACCCCTTCCGGCGCCGCACTGGACAGCCTGCTCTTCGCGCAGCTGCCTGGCGCTCTGGCGGAACGCGGCCTCGACAGCCTGAAGCTGGATGACATCATGTTTAACGAGGTCAAAGACGAGGCGGTCTTGTGGCTGGCAGCCAGTGACGCGGATACTGGCGAGCTGCTGGCGCGCGAACCAGAGGCCATCCTGGCGCTTTGGAATGAGGAGAACGGGCAGTGGAATTTATATCAGAAAGACGACGACCTCTTTTTGGATAAGCTTTCTGAATCCGATTTCAGCGACTCGGAAATCTACGCGCGCTTCACGGAAAGCGACCCCAAGGCGACCATCACTGGCACGATTTACGGCGGTTTCAAACTACCCTGGCGCGGCGGGCTCACCAAGCGCCTCACCTGGTCGGTCGGGCATAATTCCTGCGCCAATAATTACTGCCTCTACGCTTTTGACTTCGCAGACGGCACCATGTTTGAGATTACGGCCGCCAAGTCCGGATACGTCTACCACTTCAAGGACAGCTGCAACAACGGCAACTCCTCCTGCACCAACAGCATCACGATTCAGGACCGTTCCACGACACCCTATACCTATCACATCTATTTGCACATTGCCAAGGGAAGCGTGCCCGAGAACCTGCGCAAGTTTGGCGTAGCGGTCTTTCAGGGTCAGACCCTTGCCTTTGTGGACGACACGGGCTACAGCACCGGCCACCACCTGCATTTTATGGTCGTGGAACAAAGCACATTGAACGCATGCACCAACTACTGCTGGGGTAAATCCGTGGATATCACCTTCCGGGATGTGGACATCAACTGGGATGCCGGCACCCAGGGCGGGCGCCCCCGGCTGGCTTCGGAAGCCTCGTGGTACGGCGGAACCGGGCGAACCTATTACACCAGCGGGAACACGTACGTGCCGCCTTACCACACTTACAACATCATCGTGCTCTTCAAATAAACCGGGCAGTCGGTGTCGCAGCCCCCTGGGCTGCCGGATTGCATCCTTCAGGGTGATTAAGACCTTATAATAAGGCTGCACGCTGATTCACAGCCAGCCAAAGCGACTTCATGGAAAAATTGCCCCTCAGCGATCGGGAGATTGAGATTCTGCAGCTTGTTGGTCAGGGAAAGAGCAACAAGGATATTGCCGCGGAACTTTTTATCAGCGTGAACACGGTCAAGGTTCACCTGGGCAATATTTTCGGCAAAATTGGGGTGGCTTCCCGCACTGAAGCCACGCTTTACGCGATTGAGCAGGGCATCATCAAATCGCCGGCTGGAGCCAACGGGGAAGTGGAAGTGTTGGTGCCCGAGCCTGTCCAGACGCCTGAACCGCAGCCCACGCCGCTGCAGGCGTTTCTGCGCAAATATTGGCTGGGGCTGGCGCTGGCAGCGCTGGCGGCTGTCATTGGGCTTTCCTTCGCGCTGGCTTCTACGCCCATGTTTTCGCCCCCCACCGCCACCCCCAACCCGGTGCTATCCGCGCTTATGGAACAACGCTGGCAGGTGATGGCGCCTGTTCCCGAGGAGCTTGCCGGCGCGGCGTTGGTAAATGCCGGTGAAAAGCTTATCGCGATTGGCGGCAGCAGCGCGCAGGGCGTCTCAGCCCGCGTGGATATCTACGACCCGGAGCAGGACGCCTGGCGCGCGGGTGAACCAAAACCCCTGCCTGCCGCGGACATCGCCGCCGCGCTGCTGGAAGACAAAATCTATGTGCCCGGCGGTCGGCTTGCATCCGGAGGGCTTTCGAATGCGCTCGAGGTGTACGATCCGCTGAGTGACAGTTGGGAGCGCAAAGCCGATTTGCCCTACCCTGTCAGCGCCTACGCGCTGGGGGTCAGTGGCGAAAGCCTGTACCTTTTTGGCGGATGGGACGGCAGCCAATCCCTGGACACAGTGCTGCGCTACAACCCGGGGGAAGACATGTGGACCATCACTGGCAGCATGCCCGGAGCGCGTCAGTCCATGGGCACCGCGGTCGTAGGCGATAAACTATTTATGTTCGGGGGGACAAACGGACATAAAGCGCTGGATGCGGTCTGGACTACCCCGCTGGGCGGGGAGTTCGCGTGGCAAGTGGAAGGCAAAACGCCCTTCAAGTGCGCGCGCTGCACAAGCGCTGCTTTGAACGACTTCATTTTTGCGGTATCGGATAATACCATCTGGCAGTACAACCCCAAGGACGGCAGCTGGCTCTCGGATGCAGGCATGCCTGGTGATAATCCGCGCGAGGACCAAAGCCTGGCAGGCTATGGAAATGCCCTGTATATCCTGGGTGGAGCGGACGAAAACGGCGCTTTGAGCGCTGAACTCATCCGTTATCAGGCGATCTACTCGCTGATTATTCCTTTCCTGACCAATCCCTGAGAATTAGCGCAGCGTGTAAATAACCCCGTAGGCAATCCGGTCCCCCGCGGAGACGGTGATAAGCAGGTACGCGTCCGGCGTAGGGCTGGCCTGCCCAAAGACCGTATGGTCCGGGTAGTTGATGAGCAGGAAATAATCCCCGGCAGGCACCTTATCGAGGTAGAACACGCCGTTCGCGTCAGTCCGGCCGTAGATATCGCCGGCGGCTGGGTCGCCATTGGTGATGATGGGCGGCGGCACTTTCTGCTCCCCCACGGTCACAGCCGGAAAGAGCCAGAAGTCGGTGTTTACCAGGATTTGTGAGATGTCGTAGGCATACAGCAGCCCACTGATAGAGGCAAAACCTGGTTGGGGGGGCAGTGCCTCGGTGGGCGCGGCAAGATTGCTCAGCGGAACGCCTTCCGGCAGCTTGATGGGATAAGCGCTGCTCAGGACCAACTCCGCAACAGGATAAGTTGTCTCGGGTGAGCTTTGGGTCGCCTCTGGCAGAGCTGCGGTTGGGCTCGGCACTGCCTCTGTCGGGGCGGCGGGCTGGGCAGAGCAGGCTGCCAGTAAAAGAGAAAGAACAAGCAGAAGGGGAAGGAGTGTCTTTTTCATAGGTGCTTAAATTATAAACCCTCACGGGCACTTCTCCGTGAGGGTTTACTTCAATCAGGTTTAGGATTAGTAGTTGAAGCCCAGGTAGGCCATGAACTGGTCACCGCTGGGGGTCAGGTAGGTGTTCGCGACGTACGCTGCGATTGGCTGATCGGAAGATACCGCCATCGATCCAACCCAGCCGGCGCCGATTTCAGGGCTTTCAGTGCCAGACAGGCGGAAGTTGCGGATGAGGCTGTCTCCGGGGGCAATCGTGAGGCCAGAACGGACGATGGGGGTACCCCCGCCAGCAGGCGTGTAGGTGATGGTCACATTCGCGGTGCTGGTGCTGAGGTTCTGCACGGTGACGACGTTCGCGTAACCGTTCGCCAGGCGCTTGGCAACCAGAGGTACGGACACATCAGTGCTGGTCAGGCTTCCCGGGACTGCGCCGTAAGCGGCCTGTTCGGCATTGGCAACGTAGCGGTACATAATCAGCGCAACGGTGTCTTTACCCGTGGCAGAGCTGATCTTGCAGCTGCCATACCAGCCGGCATCGGGGAAGCGGGCGGTATCGGTCAGGGTATTGAAGGTGTACGCGCCATTGTTAGCAATCGCGGTGTGGTTGGTCAGGGTGATGGTGCCCGCGCCGGGAGCAGCAGGATTCTTGGTGCAGGCCAGGGTCAGGTCTCCCACCGGGATGCTGTCACCGCTCAGGTTCTGAATCGCCAGAGAGGTGGTCAGGGAGTTGCCCAGGCGGACATAAAGCAGCGGGACATACCAAGAGTCATCAGCGGCAGCGAAGCCGTTGAAGGCCATCAGACTATCGGCGCCAAAGAACAGGTGCGAGACAACGCCGAGAGATCCGCTGCCTGTTGAGACAACCGCGGAACCCCAGAAGCCGGTGGGCAGGTTGGTTTCTTCCTGGATGTCATAGAGCACAGAAGCGCCAGGGGCTACAGCGGTGTAGTTCTTGGTATAGGTGGGGGCAGCCGCGCCGAAGGCGGTCAGGGCGATAGAGAAGTCCACCGAGGCAGTGCCCACGTTCTGAACAACAATCTGGCTGTTGGCAGTGCCGGTGGCCGAAGAACCCATGCGGGAGACCATCGGAACGTACCAGGTGGCGCTGGGGACGTCAATACCAGTATATGCGCCGGATGAAGGCACACCAGTGCGGACAATTTCCTGAACAAGCGCACCGAGAGGCTGCGATGAGGCGATCACCACGGAACCTCTGCCGGGGGTCAGACCGGTATCGTCATACTGACGGACGATCTGGTTGGCGCCTGCAGGAATGGAGAAGGATTTGAAGATTGAGTTGCCCCATTCAGCGCCGTTCGGAGCGATATAGCTGGCGGTCACCGCGGCAGTATCCCCACCCAGGTTCACGAGTGTGTAGTTGGATGAGAAGCTCTTGGTGGTGGCTGCAGCAATAGCCGTCTGATGGCTCTGGCTGACTGGCGCTACTCCTAACAGAAAGACGAGAAGACAAACAAGTACGATACTGAAGTATTTTTTCATAGGATCCTCCACGATCTTTATTCTTGTATATATCTTACGGGAAGCCCCCCGGGCGCGCAATAATACCTTAGGAGTATTTTTGATCAACGGGCGGATTTTGCTTTATCAGCAGCGCCAACAGCAGCCAGCCCAGTTCCGCCAGGAAGAGCAGGACGCGCGAGGCGACAGAAATGACGACTGCCGCGGAGGCCGCAAAGCCTGCTTGTGATTCCAGCAAAGCGTTCAGGACAGTCTCCCGTACGCCCAGCCCGTTCGGGATGAGCACAGCCAGAAAGCCCCCCAGCCAGGAGAGGCAAAAGGCGTAGATATGCTTCCAGAGCGCTGACCAGAACGGCAGCGCCGTCGGGGTTGAAAATCCCGCGCTAATCAGACGCAGACCGATGCCCAGCAGCAGCCACTGAAAGATGGAATTGACGCTGATGAGCGCCCAGCGCGGGAATGGAATGGTAAAAGCCTCGACGACATGCCGCCGTTCTTCCTGAAGGTATTTGCGCGTGAAGCGGGCAGCCAGGCGCATCAGCAGCCAAACCAGCCAGGGGAGCAAAGCCGCCAGCAGGGCCAGCGAAAGGTAGCGCCCACCCCGGAGCGACCAATTGAGCAGCAAAACCACCGCGCCGGACATGAGCGTGACAACCACTTCCAGCACGGTCGCCAGCCAGGAATACGCTCCCGGAATGCCCGCGCGGCTTTCCAGCCAATCCGCGCGCGAAAGATAACCCCAAATATAGCCCGGGGTGTATTTTGGCAGGAACGACATCGAATAGCCCTGCAGGATCGGTTTGAACGGCAGCGCAGGGAATTTGACCTTATAGACCAGCCACAAGTTCAGCATTTGCAGCAAGTAGACCAAAAGGTATACTGCCATCGCCAGGAACATCCAGCCCCAGATAAGCTGGAGCTGCTGCTTTTGGGCGCTAAGAGCTCCGATGCTGGTATAGAGCTGGTAGGCAAAGATGGCCAGACCGACGAGCGTGCCGACAATCCTGAGAATCCTGCGTATTTGCGGCCAATTCTTCATAGCTTGCGGGCAACCAGCGCGTAGCCTTGCGGAAAGAGGGACTTGAACCCCAGGTACTTATCGATGAACGTGAGGAAGCGGGTGAACAGATTCTTATTGAGGAACAGCGTAAGCGGTCTTAGAATGCGCACTGGCCATAAAACGGTCAGAAAAACTATCGAAAGCTGGTGCCCCAGGAAGGAAACCAGTCCGCCGACCGGCTCCAGCTCCAGCACCTCGAAACCGCCGGTTTTTGCCAGTTCCCGCAGTCCGTACTCTGTATAGCGGTAGTAATCGTGCGGGAGTTCGTGCAGTCGGCTCAGGTGCGGCACAGAAAGCAGCAGAATGCCGCCCGGCTTGAGCACCCGCCCGATTTCCGCGATGCCTGCAAAGGGGTTGGCAACGTGTTCGAGCACCTGAAAACACAAAATGCTGTCCATCGCCTCGCCGCGCAGCGGGATGTGTTGGATATCTCCCCGCAGGTCAATCCGGATGGGCTGCGCGTTATGGTCCATCAGGAGCAGCCGGCTGGCGTAACGCTGCGCCAGCATGCGATAGGGGCACTCGCCGCTGCCCACGTCCAGCGTCAGCCCGCTCAAATACCTCGGCAGGTAGTCTCCAAAGACCTTCTGCCAATGAGAATAAATGACCGTGGAAAAATATTTCCACGCGTCCGGCCCGGTGCGGATGAGTTCGCGCTCAATCTCCTGCCGGCGCCGCCTAACGCGCGAATTGGATGTTTCTTGCGCCATTTTTTCCTGCTTCGCGTTTGACCAGGACCCAGTTGATATTCACCATGAACGGTGAGAAAAGTTTTAATAAGAACGGCGGCAGCTTGGCAGCCAGACCGTAAAGCCGGCGCATGCCCTTTGTGGGATGTGTGAGCGCATAGTACTGCAGCACGTAACGCATCGCGTCGTGCACTTCGTAATCCTTCAGAAAACTGCGGCGTAGGTCCCAATAGGTGCGGGAGCGCTCGTAATAATGTGTGCCGCGTTTGGTCAGGCGCAGATAAGCGTCTGCCCATTTTTCCGGCAGCCAGTGCAAAAAGGGCAGGTAGTAGTGCGGTTCAATCGGGAAGGTCTTGTTTGGTCCGCTAAAAAAGACCACTCCGCCCGCTCTCATCACGCGCCGGATTTCCTCAAACAATCGTGGGGAGGACGGAACATGCTCATAGGTTTGGGAGCACACCAGCGCTTCGAATGCTTTATCCGCGAAGGGCAGCCCCATCGCGTCCCCATACACATAGGCGACGGCCGGATTTTCGTGCGAATCGACCAGCTTCATGGCGGTCATGTCGATATCCACCCCCACCACAGACGCGAACAGCTCCGCCATGCTCCTGGTAATAATGCCGTTGGAGCAGCCGGTATCCAGGCAGGTGCCCTGCGGATTATGCAGCGCAAGTTTTTCAAGGATGTAATTAATTTTTTCTGCTTTACGTTTGCGATTCTCGCCATCTTGAAAATCGTCATACAGGGTGATAAAGTCTTTTTGGTATTCTCTCATGCGCTTCTCTCCGCCAGAACTTCGGCGTAAATGGCGATAATTTCATCCGCCAGGTGGTTCCAGTCATAATGCTCCAGAACGCGCTGCCTGCCAGCGTGGCTGGCATTTTCCCACAAAGCTGCATCGGTCAGGTACGCAAGGATGGCCTCTGCCAGCCCGTCCACATCACCGGGTTCCACCAGCCTGCCCACATCCTCCGTGACCACATCCGGAATGCCGCCCACGCGGCTGCCCACGCAGGGGGTGCCGCTGGCCAGCGCTTCCATCAACACAACGCCCTGCCCCTCCTCAATGGAAGGCAGCACAAACAGCCTGGATTCGCGCATCAGGGCGGCTACCGCGCTTTGCGCCTGCGTGCCCGCCAGCCGGACGTAATCCGCCATTTCGTTCTCAGTAATGTACTGTTCCAGGCGCGCGCGTTGGTCCCCCTCGCCCACCAACACCAGTTTGGCGTCAGGCAGGGCTTGGTGCACGAGGCGCATTGCCTGCAGCAAATACAAGGGGCCTTTTCGCTCAATCAGCGAGCCAACAAACAGAACCTGGTTCTTCTTTTCGTGCGCGGAAGCGAACGGAAACTGGCTGATGTTGATGCCGTTGGGAATCACCACCACCTGCTCATCTTTCAGTCCGAATTCCAGCGCTGCGCTTTTGAGCGCACGGCTGAGCGCGATGATTTTTCCGGCTTTGCGCAGCGCCAGCCCAACCATCTGCTGGATGCCGGGCTTGTTCCGGGTCTTGAATACGTCGCTGCCCTGAACGGTTACCACATAAGGGGGCTTGCGCCTGGCGCGCGAAAGCAAGGCTGCCAGCCCTGAAAGCGACCAGTTGGCATGGATGATGTCGCAGTCCGCGGCATGCCTGCCCACCGCCCTGGTATAGGCCAGAAAAAATGGGATGAGTGGCAGGCGCCCCCGCAGCCCGCGCTCCCAGGCGGCCGGAATGCCCGCGGCATCCTGCTGCAGCTTCTCTTTGCTGTCCGGCAGGTAGCGCACGCGGAAGACTTCCAGCCCTTCCATCCGTTCATATTCCTGCGAGCCAGGATTATGCATCGTGACCACGCGCACGGAATTGCCCTTCGCCTGGATGGCTTTCGCAGCCTCGTAAATAAAAGGTACGCGAAAATCACCTTGCCAGCGGGGGAAATTCGTGGTCGCGATGAGAATATTCATAAATTTAACAATGCCTTATATATTCCTTGACGATTTTGCGTCAAGCTAATTTTACTTCAGACTAAGCACTTACAAATTCAGACCAAATCCTGAAAGGTTTGGTTAATAACACATGGCGTATTCGCGTAGAAGTCATGTTTCATTGTAGACGATGGTAACACCCTCTTCGTCAATCATCCCACCAGAAGGTTTTTTTACTTATTAAGAATCTTATAAATCCTGACTGACTGTGTGTTATAGACAAGAGTGTAATAAGGGGAAGCATCTATTTCAGAATAATTAATAATTCCGCCTTTGGCGCCGACATACAGGTAATCAACGCCCTGGGAGAGCAGGTAATCGACAGCATCCGGGCTTCCCAGGTGCCCGCCAAATGAGTGAACGACTGCCCCACGATATTGTATGTCTTGCGCGTTCATTCGTTCGATGAGATAAACCATTGGAGGTATTAGCGTTGGTCGCTGAGCGAGTACCGGAAGCCAGTAGCCGGCATCCAAAGCGGTTACCAATTCTTCCTGAAATGGGAACTGGTACGTATTGGTGACAAAGAGAGCATCCGGCGGCGTGTTCTTCTGGATCCATTCGCCAGCCTGGACATCTTCAAATGTGACAAATTCCTCAGGCTCAAAATCAACATTCACCCAGCGCACGATGCCAATCCCGGCCGCATAAACGACAAGAGAAACAACGAACAGGTTTACCAAAACCTTGATGCGTATATGCGTTATCATCCGATAGACCTGATCGATACCGATAAGTATCAGCATCACTACCGGAAGGTAGGAGGAAATCATCATCGTGACCGGATCGAGCAATGAACCAATTATTCCCAACAGTGAGAGGACCCAGATCGTTGAGACCCAGATCAGCGTGCTTAACGCGATGGTATTTTTCCTGGCGCTGCTAAACACTCCCAATATAAGCGCAAGAACAATAAGGAAGATATTAATAAATTCCCCGGTGAATAAGGGGCCTAATCTTGCCAGGGAAAAATACGTCGGATCACTTATCAGGACGCGATTGCTTGAACTAGCAAACCTGACTTGAAGGTTTCGCAGTATCCAGGGCAAGCTAACGCCCGCGGTACCCAACCCAATTAGTAACCAGGTTTGAATATACGCTTTCTTTTCCTTGATCTTTACAAGCCGCACAAGAAGATAACAGCCCAGGAAAAGACAACCAGCAATGAAGATACGATAATGTGAAAAGAACAGTCCGGCAGCCAACAAGGCAAATATTGGAACATCTTTACGGGAAAACCCACTTGTTTCCTCCGATACCAGGATGGCGGTAATGATGATCATCAGAATGATCGTTGCCAGAAACTGCGTGTATCGCCCCCATATGAGTGAATACGATGGAAATAAGTAAATTAAACCAATCAAAGGGACCGCGCAAAGCGCAATGAGCTTGTTTTTAGTAATGGTTTCTATCATCACCGCGGCAACAAAAGCGCAAAGACCGACAAAAAATGCCCCGGAAATAACCACAACAATCTGAGGGGAAACGCCGCTTAACCATGAGATGGCCGAGACAAACGCGTGGTAACCAAAGTGATACGTAAAAGAACTTACAGGCGCAAACAGATCATAGTTTGAGGGTATCTGTCCGTATTTGAGAATAAGCATCGGGATAAGCGTATGATGCATACTGTCACTACCCATACCGCTGGCAAGGTCCTTAAGCAAATACGCAAAGAATAGAACGAGCAATCCTGACATAAGAGAAATGATGATTTCCTGCCACTTTATCCCCACCTGAGGAAAATAGGGCAGCGTTCTTGTCAAAGAAAACCGGAGAATGACGAAAACCAGGCTTAGCCCAAATAATAAACGCACGATGCCTGTATTTAAAGACAGATTTAGCAAGTCCAGCCATACCAGGAGTACGCACCAGACACCCAGGCTGAGCCCAAATGCCAGGGAGGTTTTTTGCCCGAATGTTAAACTTCTTTTTTCCCGAAACCACCCGATCACTAAGAATCCAGGCATAAAAAATAAGACAAACGAACTTGCCAGTTTAAACCACTGCCAAATGGATAAGGTTAAAAGCATCTCACCTCGCAAAAGAGCGATTCCATCTTAAAAATAATATCCCGCGGCAATCATATCATTGAGGGGGTTTCGCAGGTAACCCAGCATTGATTACCATTAAATTATACTGACAAAACTATGTGATTTAGTTCACAAACATAACCGAAAAAGCCCGTTCATAGCGAGGTTTCGCCGCGTTATTCTCCATGGCTATCATTGGTAAAGGAATCGTCCCACAGCCAGATGCTGACTCCGCCTGCGGAATAGAGCTGGCGCGCTTCTGAGCAGTCCCGCAGGGCATAAGCCTGCAGGCTGCCAACGCCCTCCCGCAGGTACAGGTAATTCAACCCTGCCTCCGCGGCCAAAGCCCGGAACTCCTCCGTGCAGCCCGCCACCCCGTTGGCGCGCTCACTCCAGTCAATCCAACGACCGATAATTTCCTCTTCTCCGCCAAATGTGTAAAAGATGGTTGGAGCGAGCGTCCACCTGCCAGTGTACGGCAGTATCCAGGCGCCGCCGTCCATCCCGCGGTACAAACCATAGCCCCAGCCGGTGGTGTTGATAAAGAAGCGCGCGTCAGAAGGGAGATGCTCTTCAATCCAATCCAATGCCGCCAGGTCATTTTCATCCGCCAGGACGGTGCTGGCGTTGACTGGTTCGCGGTTCAACCAGGCGCCCCCGCCGATGAGCCCCGCGCAGATCAGCATAACAGCGAAGGACCCCCATTTTTTGCCTGGCAGCCGGGCCCTCAGCCAGTCCCCCCCCAGACGAGAAAACAGGCGCTCAGGCATACCGCCGGCAGGAAGAGCGCCAGGCTGAAGTGGTCACTGCGGAATGGACCCAAAACCAGCCCGAGCGGCAGGGAAAGCAGCGCCACCAGCAAGCTCCAAATCGCCAGAGGACGCGTGCGAGCCTGGCTAAACGCCCAAACCAAGCCAGCAAGCGCCAATCCCAACAGAAGGTAACCGGTGAGCGGTCCGACGAGATTCCAGAAGTAATCCCAATTCTCGCCGTTGAGCGCGTTGGAAGCGCTGAATTGAATTTCAGAAGACATAATTCCGCGCGAATAGCGAAATACGCGCCAGTACCAGCGCGAGACCAGCGCCAGGCCTGCCAGCGCGGAAGCTGTCAGCGCCAGCAGCGGTCTCCAATCCCGGCTTTTCTGGCGGCAGTTCCGGATGAGCAGCGAAAGCGCAAGCACAACCAGAAACAGCGCCAGCAGAAAAGCGGCCAGGTAGTGGCTGAGCAGCGTGCCTGCCGTGAGCACTGTCAGGAGCGGCGCGGAACGGCGCAGCCTCTCCCCGCGCGCGACCCTCACTGCTTCCGCCATTGCCAGGGGCAGCAGCAGCATACCGGTCAGCAGCGTGTAGCGCCCCCAACTGAGATAATAGCCAGGCATCTTGGTCGCGAAGGCTGCCAATAGAGCTGCCAGCAGGGCCGGCCGCCAATCTTTAACGCTTGCCTTTACCAGGCTGTAAGCAGAGATCGAGACCCCTGCCGTAAAGATTTGACCAAGCCAAAGCAGGGTTTCAGCCGGCGTGCTGCCGCTGAGCGCGGAAACCAAAGCCGCGGCGCTGTGAACAGCATAATGGTAATAAAACGGACCGGGAAGGTAGGGCTCCAGGGTGCTTGTCAGACCTCCGGCTTCAATCATCTTGCGGATAATCAGACTGTGGTGCAGGGAATCCACCCAGGCCGGCAGCGCCAGCCCACGCGCCTGCCACAGGCGCCAGGCGCACAGAGCGCCAAAAAATGCCAGGGCGAGCAGCCAGCCCCAATGAAAGAGGCGTTCTTTTCTCCGGTGGTAAAACCCATAACCTGTCAGGGTGAGCGTGATGCCAAGCATCGCGCCCAGCAGCCCTGCAGAAACCGGCACACGCAGCGCGTAGAAAAACAGCGCTCCGAGCGCCGTGATCGCGACGCTTACGCCCAGAATGCCAGCCAGAGCTTCCACAGGGTCTTTGCGGCGGTCGCCCAGCCACACCCACCAGCACAGCCCGGGCAATAAGAAGGCAGCCAAAGCCAGCGCGTTCAACACTTGCGCACGCTTTCTTTGTCCGGGCAGTCCCGCAGCAGCTCACGCACGCTCCGCCCCAGGACGGGATGCACGAAATCCGAGGCAATTTCTGCCAGCGGGACGAGCACAAATGCGCGTTCAGACAGGAGCGGGTGGGGGATTTGCAGCCGTCGGGTGTTTATGACCGATTGGTCATAATACAGAATATCGATATCTATCAGGCGCGGACCGTAGCGGAAGTTTTCGGTCCGCCCCAGCTGCTGCTCAAGGCGCTTGAGGAAATGCAGCAGCCTGAGCGGGCTTAGCTCGGTTTCCACCTGCAGGACCTGGTTCAGGAAGGCTGGCTGCTCGCGGAAGCCCCAGGGCTCGGTTTCGTACACGGAGGACGCGCGCAGCACGCGCATTTTCGCGGCAAGCCGCTCACGGGCGGCGGAAAGATTCTCTGCCCTGCTGCCCAAATTCGTGCCCAAGCCCAGGAAGACGAGCGCCATGCCGCTGCTCAGTCCCTCAGCGCAGAAAGCAGGTCGGAAAGCATCCCGTATGCCGTGGTATACGGGGTGGTTTTGGTCTCATGGATTCCCAGACCCGGCAAGACGTCGGTATTGAAGACCACGATGGAGTCCGTCTCCCAGACAGAATAAAACGGCGATTCAGGGCTAACCATCTCGGGGCAGACCCGCGCGTAAAACTGGCCCTGGTCATCATAGCCAGCGGAACAAATCAGCTTCCAGCGTTTGCCTGCCGCGCGCGCTTCGGCGATTTTTTCGGGCGTAATCCCGCGGATGCCGGTCGGCTGCACTTCCACAGGGGTCAGCGGATGCTTCATCAGTACCGTCGCCAGCGCGGAAACTTTGATAGCCGCATCCCAGCCGTCCACGTCGTTGCTGGGGTCAGTCTCGGTGATGCCGATGGAGCGCGCGTAATCGAGCGCCTGCTCAAAAGTTTCACCCTCTTCCATGCGCCCGATGAGCAGGTTCGTGCAGGAATTCAACACGCCCGTAAAGCCTTTCAGGTCCGCCAGGTCCAGGTTCTTGCGGAAGAGGGAGAAAATCGGCGCGCCGTCCATCACCGTGGATTCAAACAGAAACTTTTTTCCCTTGCTCTCCGCCAGCGCGGTGAGCTGCTGATAGCCAAACACCACCGGACCCTTATTCGGGGTGACTGCGTGCATGCCTTTGCGCAAACCAGCTTCCAGGTGCGAGATAGCCGGCTGACCGGATTTCGGGTTGACGGGCGTAGACTCGAGCAGCACGTCGCCCTCGCAGGTCTCAATGAAATCCAAAACGCTGCCGCTAAATCCCGCGGTATCCAGCCGACTGAGCGAGCCGGCTGTCCGCAGTTCCTCCAGCACAGCCTGCAGGTCCAGGCCGCGCGGATTAATCGCTGCGCCGTGGGAGCGGGTACAGATTCCGGTCACCAGCAGTTTGAGCTGGTAGCGCTCCAGCAGGTCTGCTTCCTTGTTCAGCAGCAGCCGGGCAAAAGCTTTGCCCACGTTGCCAAAACCAACCATCACCAATCGGACTGTTTCAGTCAAAGTCTCACCTCACGCGTATGTAGTGAATTCAATTATAGTATAGCGGCTCTGCTTATACCGGTGGCCAGGGGAAAGCCCGGCGCTTTTCATCCGGAAAGGGAAAGTGCTTCTCCGCCAGCAGTTTTTTGCAGCGCTCGCGCAGGCTGCTAATCTCTGCTTCGTTCAGGTATCGGGCGATTTCCAGCAGGAAAGGCTGCCCCGGAACAAGCCCGGGCAGGAGCGCATCCAAGCCTTCGAGCAGCGCTTTGGGGAGCGGCTGGCCGGCAAAGTCCCAGATGACAGTGCGCAGTTTAGGCTGCGCGTGAAAGCACAGCGCGTGGTCAATCGCCCACAGTTTACCCGCCTCATCCCGCAGGATGTGCCCGCCTTTGCGGTCGGCGTTATTCGCCAGCAGGTCAAATAGCGCCAGGGGACACAGAGTTTCGCGTTCAGCATCCGCAAGGGTGAAGTAGTTTTGCTCCGGGTCGTGCGGGATAAACAGCTGCACGGAGCCTTCGCCAGCCGGCAGGCCTTCCAGGCGGTAGACGGTCGGCGGTACGAAGTCCCAACCCATTTCCCGGCAGAGCAGCCAGGCAGCAGTTTCACGTTTGGGCAGGGTTTCGGCGGCAAAGTCCCACAAAGGCAGCTGCCCGCGCGCGGGTTTGTAAACCGCCCGCAGGCTTTGTCCATCCGCGGTACATTCGACCAGAAAGGTGAAATTAGAGCTGCGCGTGAACTGACCCAGAACGCTTACCTGCCCGTGTTCGAGCACATCAAGCGCACCCTGTGTGCGCAGGCGCGCGGCTTTATCCATAAAAACGCATCAGTGTTTGTGCCCGTTGTTGCGCGGCGAAAACTCTCCGTCAGAGTCCGGGGAGCTGCCGGGCTCAGCCAGTGTCGACCTCCCGCGCGAGACCAATTCCCGCGCCCAGGCTGCCAGGCCGGCCACCTCGGCGCGTTGGCACCAAAACCGCACCACTCCAGGCGTTTCCGCGGCTTCTTCCTCCTCGGGGGATGAAAATATCATCACCACCAGATCGTTTTCGATGTCATAACCCATACTCATCTCCGCAACCTGGAATAGGGGGTCGATAGGAGGTTCAAGCACCATGCGGCTTTCGTCATAAACCCCGGCGGGCTCGTCCAGATTCGGGAAGCGTTTTTTCAGCTCCGCAAGAAAGCGCTGCACGGCGGCTGCCAACATCTGTACCTGGAATTTTTCAATGCGCAGGGTGATGGTCAGCTTTTTATCCCCTCCGCGCAGGAAAAAAGTGCGTTCGCCCGGCTTTCCGATGGCAGAGAGAATCAGAATCTCGGTCGGGTTAAAATCAAGGTCCACTTCCGGCATAGGTTTCTCCGTGTTTTCGGGTTCAATCCACCGCTAACTGCACATTCGTTCCGCCAAGGAAGCGGTTAAGTTCCGCGAGGATGCGCTCGTTGATATCGGTAGTCTCATTCGGGAATTCAATCTCGTAGGTAGCGCCTGCTTCCAGGATATAGAAGAAGAAATGATTTTCACCGGGGTGCGAGGTGAGAAATCCGTGTATCTGGCGGATCTGGCGCAAGTCGCGCTCTTTTTCGCCGCAGGATCTAATGGTCACTAACAAGCGTGGGGAGCGGAGTGCTTCCGCTCGCTCCGGCGCTGGAGGGGGCGGCGCGGCGTGGAAAGATGAGGCCTGAGGAGTTTCCCTCTCTGGCTCAGTGGGGATTTCCGCTGCAGAAGCCTGCGGGGCAGGCAGGTCCGGCGCCGCTTCGGGTTCAGGCTCGGCTGGCAGCGGGGAACTGGAATATGTGCTTTCCTCCCATTCCGGTTCCTCATAGGGGTCCGCGGGTTCCGCTGCCTCTTCGGTTTTTCGAGGAGTATCCGGCTCAGAATCGCGTTCGGCGCTGGCAGCAAACGCGAAGCGTCTGAGCGCGTTGATATCGGGTAGGTACTTTGCGAGAATCTGCTCGTAGTACGGGCCCTGGTTGCGGTTATCCGCCAGGGAATCTTTCAATCCTGTGGTTTCCACTCGCGAAACCTGGTCCGCCAGGACGCTGACGCTGTTTTCGCGGTGATCCACTTTCCCTTTTACCAACAGGAGCGCTCCGCCTTCGATCTGACTGCCGATGGTCTCCCAGACGCTCGGGAAAATCACGAGTTCTATCTCGCCAGTATTGTCCTCGATGGTGACAAAGCCCATCTCCTGCTGCTTTTTGGTCAAAATCGGGCGCGCTTTCTTGACCAGACCGCCGACCACCACAGCTTCCTTATTGGACAGTTCTTCCAGTTGGTTCGCA
>JBCFBH010000108.1:0-2500 GCA_038562595.1 Anaerolineaceae bacterium | reverse complement strand
TTTACTTCGTAGCGATGGCGGTGGCGTTCATCGATGTGGTCAGTCTGGTACAGGTTGGCAGCCAGGGTCCCCGGCTGTATATCGCAGGGATACAAACCCAGGCGCATCGTTCCGCCGGTCTCTTCCAGATTAGTTTGTTCGGGCATCAGGTCAATTACCGGATGCGCGGTGAGTTTGTCGAATTCCGAGGAGTTGGCGTCGCCATATCCCAACACGGAACGGGCGTATTCAATCACCATCACCTGCATGCCCATGCACAAGCCAAGGTACGGCAGTTTGTGCTCCCGGGCATATTTTGCCGCCAGGATTTTTCCTTCCACCCCACGCGAGCCAAAGCCGCCCGGAACCACAATGCCGTCTACATTTTCAAGCCGCTCCAGACCGATGCCTTTTTCAAGTTCGGTCGCGGAAATCCAATCCATCTCCACATCCACGCCGGCATACAGCGCTGCGTGCTTGATGGCTTCTCGCACGCTCAGGTAAGCATCGTGCAATTCCACGTATTTGCCAACCAAGCCGATCCGGACGACGGGCTTCTTGCGGCCTAGCTCGTCTACCATCCAGCGCCACTTTGCCAGGTCAGGCTCCTGTTTGGGCGTCAGGTTTAGCCTTTCGAGCAATATTTCGGCTACGCGCATTTCTTCGAGCACAAGCGGAATGCGGTACAGCAAGCTGGCGGTCTCCAACGGGATGACAGCCTCGACCGGTACGTCGCAAAACTGCGCAATCTTGGCGCACAAAGCCCGCTCGACCGGATAATCGCTGCGCGCCACAATCATATCCGGCAGGATGCCGATGGAGCGCAGTTCGCGTACGCTATGCTGGGTGGGTTTGGTTTTGGTCTCTTCAGTGGCTTTCAGGTAGGGCAGCCAGGTGAGGTGCACGAAGGCAGTATTGCCGCGACCCAGGTCGTTGCGCATCTCGCGGATAGCTTCCAGAAAGGGCTGACCCTCGATATCCCCGACGGTACCGCCGACCTCCACCAGGGCGATATCCGCGTTGGAAGCTTTACCAACCAACGCGATGCGCCTTTTGATTTCATTGGTGATATGGGGAATAACCTGAATCGTGCCACCCAGATAGTCGCCGCGGCGTTCCCGGTCCAAAACTTCCTGATAGACCTGACCGGTGGTGACCGTGCTGTTGCGCGTCAGGCGCAAATCGCAAAAACGTTCGTAGTGCCCCAGGTCCAGGTCGGTTTCGGCGCCGTCGTCCAGAACGAAGACTTCCCCGTGCTGGTAAGGGCTTAAGGTTCCCGGATCCACATTCAGGTAAGGATCCAGCTTTTGAATGGTGATGTTGAAACCGCGCGCTTTCAGAAGCCGCCCGATTGCCGAAGCAGTGACGCCCTTGCCAACCGATGAGAGCACGCCCCCCGTGAAAAAGATAACTTTAGTGGTCATCGATGCCCTCCAACAATGCCTGGTTGCATTTAAAAGTTTCGGGGAGGGTTGTTTTGCGGACCCTCCCCGGTTCAATCAATCCATCTTGCGCTGTCCCTTGGCAAGGAGCATGTTAATCCTTAAGCTGTTTGCCCTTGAGCGTGCGGTCAAAGATATCGTCCTGTTCAGATTCCAGGTCTTTTGCGCGTTTGACGCGGTTGGGTATCTGGGGTTTGCGCTTTTCGGCACGGTCCATCGCCTGGCGCAATGCAATTTCCATGAAGGTCGGATCCGGGATGACTTCTTCCGCGGGCGCTTCGGCTTCGACTTCCTGCCTGGCTTTGCCCCTTCTGGCGGGGCGTTTCTGTTCGGTTTCTTCAGGTTCAGGAGCTTCCTGCAGGGCTTTCATGCTCAGTTTGATTTGCTTCTTGCGCTTATCGACTTCCAGAACCTTCACGTCCACTTCGTCGCCGATCTTTACAACCTCGGAGGGAACGCGCACGTAATTATGCGAAATCTCGCTGACGTGCACCAGACCCGGACGTTCGGCGCCAAGTTCCACGAAAGCGCCAAAGTCTTCCAGACGCACAATTTTGCCATGCAGTACCATTTCAGGTTGAATTTCGCGCCATTCCAGGCCAAGTGGTTCGTGCATGGTCAATTCGACATGATCCTTGAGCACGCGGCGCACCCAGACGCTGACAATATCGCCAACTTTGATAATATCTTCAAGATTTTTAACGACTTCGTCCGGTTTAGCTAAGTTGAGGACCTGAGAAATATGCAGGAAGCCCGGCACCTTTTCACCGATGTCAAGGATCGCGCCTTGCAGCGAGGTTTTCATCACCTTTCCTTCAAATTTTTGTTTCGGTTTCAGGCTGGTTTGTGTAGAGCTTGTTTGTTCGATTGGGCTTTCCATAGGTTTCTCCCGGGAGAATTAGTTCACGATTGGCAATTATACCCTACCAGATAAATCTTTGTCAAATTCAACGCAAAATGTAGTGGCAACATGATAATGTCCTAAAGTAGCAAAATAGAAATGTCCTAAACGGTATGAAAATTAGCTACATGAAAAGGACAATCAGAATGACCCAAGAAGAACTCAAACGAAAGACCTA
>JBCFBH010000037.1:0-18722 GCA_038562595.1 Anaerolineaceae bacterium | reverse complement strand
GATCGCGGGACCGAACATCAACGGTTGGATCGTAAAGCTGACCGGCAACAATTACGCGTCTATTTTTATCATCGGACCGATTTTTATGGCTGCCGCTCTTGCCATGGTGTTTGGGATGCACGATGGCGAGGGGAAGCCCCGCCCCGAGCTTGACAGCAGCGCCGCGCGGGAGCAAAAATAACATCTTGCGTTGTACACCTGAGAAAGGTATACTTAAAAACGTATCAACCGGAAAACCGGATACTAATGTGTATTGAGGAGAAAACACACAATGAGTAAAAGAGTAATTACCCTTCTGTCCCTTCTAATCGTGGCTGGCATGCTCCTGGCTGCTTGTGGCACCGCCGAAGCCCCCGCCGCCAAAGTCAAGGTCTGCCAGATTACCGATACTGGCGGTATTGATGACAAATCCTTCAACGCGACCGCCTGGAAAGGCATCGAAGACGCTGTAGCCCAGCTTGACGTCGAAGGCAAATACCTCGAATCCAAAGAAGTTGCCGATTACGAAAAGAACCTGAACGCCTTCATCGAAGAAAAGTGCGACCTGATTGTCACTGTTGGTTTCCTCATCGGCGATGCCACCAAGGCCGCTGCTGAAGCTAACCCTGACGTCAAGTTCTCCATCGTCGACTATGCGTATGACCCCGCTGTCCCGAACATCGTTGGTCAGATCTTCAACACCGATGAAGCCGCCTTCCTGGTTGGCTACCTCGCCGCTGGCGTGACCAAGACCGGTAAGGTTGGTACCTTTGGCGGTCTGCCCATCCCCACCGTTACCATCTTTATGGATGGTTTCGCCAAGGGCGTCGCCAAGTACAATGAAGTTAAGGGCACCAACGTGGAAGTTCTCGGTTGGGACCCCGCCAATCCGGATTCCGGTTTGTTCAGCATGTCCTTCGATGACCAGCAGAAAGGCCGCGAACTCGCAGTCTCTCTGATGGATGAAGGCGCTGACATTATCATGCCCGTCGCCGGACCTGTCGGCTTGGGCGCGGCTGCCGCTATCAAAGAACGCGGTAACGCTTACCTCATTGGCGTCGACTCCGACTGGTTCCTGACCAGCCCGGAATATGCTGACATCACCCTCACCTCCGTTATGAAACTGATGGATGCCACCACCCTCCAGGTAGTCAAATCCGTCATCGACGGCACCTTCCAGGGCGGCGTAGTCGTTGGTACTCTGGCCAACAATGGCGTCGCGATGGCTCCTCTGCACGACCTCGAGAGCCTTGCCTCCGCGGAACTTCTGGCTGAAATTGAGCAGCTCAAAGCTGACATCATCGCCGGAACCCTTTCCGTCAAGTAAGAATTAAATTTCAGGTACGCTTGGCGGGCTGGCAAATTGCCAGCCCGCTTTTTTTATCCATTATGGTAAGATTAGGGACAAAATTTACCTTAGCAAAGGAGTTTCTTATGGCTCCAATTCTTGAACTCCGGGGTATCACCAAACAATTTCCCGGCGTCCTGGCAAATGACCATATCGATTTAGCGCTGCATAAAGGGGAGATTTTGGCGCTGCTGGGCGAAAACGGCGCGGGAAAGTCCACGTTGATGAACATCCTTTACGGACTTTATCAACCGGACGAGGGAGAAATCCTGATTAACGGCAAACCCGTGAAAATCGACTCGCCAACCGATGCCATTCATCAGGGCATTGGTATGGTCCACCAGCATTTCATGCTTGTGCCGGTCTTCACCGTAACAGAAAACGTAATGCTGGGGGATGAATCGGTGAAAGCCGGCGGCTTCTTGGACCGCCCCAAAGCTGCCCAGCGCATTCAGGAGATTTCCAGCAATTACAAACTGGAAGTGAACCCAAACGATTACGTGCGCGATTTACCGGTTGGCGTTCAACAGCGCGTTGAGATTATCAAACTGCTCTACCGCAACGCGGAAATTTTGATTTTTGATGAGCCGACCGCCGTTCTCACCCCGCAGGAAGCGGATGAACTCTTCAGCATTATGCGTTCCCTTGTGGAACAGGGAAAATCTATCATTTTCATCACGCACAAACTGCGCGAGGTACTGGCAATCGCCAACCGTGTGGTGGTCATCCGGCGCGGCAAGGTGGTGGGCGAAACAACCCCGGAAGTAGCCGACAAAAACTCCCTGGCCGCCATGATGGTTGGGCGCGAGGTGAACCTGGTCGTCAAAAAGAAAGAGACCACCCCTGGGGATGTCGTGTGTTCGGTCAGCAACCTGGTTGTGGCGGATAAATTCATGAACGTGGTTGTGGACGACGTTTCCCTGGAAATCCGCGCGGGAGAAATCCTGGGTGTAGCCGGCGTGCAGGGCAATGGACAAACCGAGCTGGTAGAAGCTATCACAGGCCTGACCAAACTCACGGAGGGAAAAATCACCCTGCTCGGGCAGGATGTTTCCAAGGCAACCCCCCGCCAGATTACAGAACTTGGCAGCGCGCACGTCCCGGAAGACCGCCAGGCCGACGGCCTGGTGCTGCCCTTCCCTGTGGCTGAAAACCTGGTTTTGTGCACCTACTACCTGGCGCCATTCTCAAAGGGTGTCATCCTGCAGTACGATACAATTCTCAATAACGCGGAAAAATTGATTCAGGATTTTGACATCCGCACGCCCAGCCCGCTGACATCTGTGGATTCGCTTTCTGGCGGCAACCAACAGAAAGTCATCATCGCGCGCGAGCTTTCCCGCCCCATCCAGTTCCTGGTTGCCTCACAACCAACGCGTGGCCTGGATGTCGGTTCCATTGAATATATTCACAAGCGCATCGAACAAAAACGCGAGGAAGGCTGCGCGGTTTTGCTGGTTTCCCCTGAGCTGGATGAAATTATGGAGCTCTCAGACCGCATCGCGGTGATGTATCGCGGCAAGATTTTGGCGGTCGTTCCCAACAAAGGCATCTCCAAGGAATATATTGGTCTGCTGATGGCGGGCGTGGTGCCCGAAGAACCCCTGCAGGTTTCAGAAGAAACTGAAGTCGAAGCAACCCTTTAAGAGGTGACCGCATGAGTGAAGCACAAACTGAAAAGAAAGATTTGGGACAGACTCTCCTGAATGAAATCATCCCGCCGAATGAGGAAGATTCCCATAAGAAAAGCTTTTGGAAGAGCATTTCTATCCCCGCGCTGGCAATCCTGACAGGCCTGCTCATCGGCGCGGTAATGATCGCAGCCACCAGCGCGACTGTTTGGGCGGCTTTTGGTGAATCAATCTGGAAGGGCTTGGGCACGGCCTTCTCGGAAATCTGGGTGGCTTACCAGGCGCTCTTTACTGGCGCGATTGGCGACCCGGTGCGCATCGTGCGGGCTTTGGGTTCTGGCGACGCGAAGGAAATCCGCTCCGCGCTGAATCCATTCCTTGAAAGCCTCGTGCAGTCCACCCCGTACATTTTCACCGGTCTGGCCGTGGCGGTTGGGTTTCGCAGCGGTTTATTTAACATCGGCGTGGAAGGACAGCTCTTCATCGGCGCTGCCGCTGCCACCTACGTAGGGTACGCCATCACAGGTCTGCCCGGTTTCATCCACATGCCTCTGGCGCTGCTGGCCGGCGCGCTTGGCGGCGCTTTCTGGGCTTTCATCCCCGGCTTCCTGAAAGCCAAAACAGGCGGACACGAGGTGATCAACACGATTATGATGAACTGGATCGCCTTCCGCCTGACGGAATGGCTGCTCTCCGGACCTATGAGCCGTCCGGGCTCGGGCGGCATGCCCCTCAGCCCCCTCATCCAGAAGTCTGCGGAAATCCCGCAGTTCTTCCAGGCGCCCATCCGATTTCATCTGGGCTTCTTCATCGCGTTGGCAGTTGCCTGGTTTATCAACTGGCTGCTCTTCAAGACCACCTGGGGCCTGGACCTGCGCACAGTCGGCACGAACCCGCGCGCGGCCAAGTACGCTGGCCTTAGCACCACCAAGTCCATCATCATTGCGATGGTCATTTCCGGGGCGCTGGCTGGCATTGCCGGCGCAGTGCAAATTCTGGCGGTCAACCGCAGCATGGCGCTCGGCCTCTCATCCGGCTATGGGTTTGACAGCATTGCCCTGGCATTGATCGGGAATAACACACCGCTGGGCGTCATTCTGGCTTCGCTGCTCTTTGGCACCCTGCGCAACGGCGCGACGCGCATGATGGTAGTTTCCGCTATTCCAATCGACATCGTCGACGTTATCCAGGCTATCATCCTGATGTTTGTCGCGGCTCCTGCCATTATCCGGGCGATTTATCACCTTAAGAAACCAAAGAAGGAAGAGACAACCATCTTCGTCAGCGGTTGGGGAGGTAAATAATGACCACTACGACGCAAACGATTAAGCACAGACGAATTTCGGAAATTACCCCTGCCCGAAAATTGGTCATGGGAATACTTGAGCTTGGGATTGGCGTTCTGATCTATTTCCTGTTTGCTGCCAGGCTCGCGCCGGAATTACTGACCACTTTTAACATGACCCCCGGTGGGATTAATGTTGGCACGATGGCAGATTGGATTCTTCCCTCGCGCAGTACGCTGCTGATTTTCGCACTGATTTGTGTTGGGATTGGCGCTTTTCAGCTTATCAAAGGCTTTGGGCGCGCCACCAACGGCATGGTCGGCTTGTGCGGGCTGCTGTTCATTTTTGGTTTTCTCATCTGGCAGGCAAGCGGTAAAACCTTGAACCTTGCGGGCATGCTCTCCAGCGCCGTGCTGCTGGCAGTACCGATCACTTTGGCCGCTTTCTCCGGCATCCTGGCAGAACGTTCCGGCACCATCAACATCGCCATTGAAGGCATGATGCTGATGGCGTGCATGTTCGCCGCCTTGATTGGTAGCCTCACCAAGAGCGCTGCCATAGGCTTGCTCGGCGGCGTGCTTTCATCGGTCGCGCTGGCGATGCTGCACGCGGTGCTGTGCATCAAATACAAGATTAACCAGACGGTATCCGGCACGGTGATTAACATCTTCTCAACTGGCATGACCGCTTTTATCTCGCAAAAATTCCTGCAAAAGTACCAGGAACTGAACGCCCCGCCTATGCTCTCGCGCATTCCGGTCCCGCTGCTCTCGCGCATCCCGTTCATCGGCCCCATTGTGTTCAACCAGAACTTGTTTGTGTATCTGATGCTCGTGATTTTAGTTGTATTGCAGCTTGCCCTTTTCTCCACCCGTTGGGGCCTCAGGCTGCGCTCGGTTGGTGAGCACCCCAAGGCTGCGGACACGCTCGGCATCGATGTCATCCGCACGCGTTATATCGGCATGCTGCTGAGCGGCGTTGTGGCGGGCATCGCCGGCGCGTTCTTTACGTTGGGTTCCGTCGGACGCTTTGATGAGGGCATGACTGCTGGCAAAGGCTTTATCGGCCTGGCAGCTATGATTTTTGGGAACTGGTACCCTTTGGGCGCGCTCGGAGCCGGTTTGCTCTTTGGTTTCGCGGACGCCATTGGCTCCAAGCTTTCTCTGCTGGGCAGTGCCATCCCGCCCCAGTTCATGGGCATGGCGCCCTATCTTATAACTATGATCGTTCTGGCTGGTTTCATTGGGAAAGGACAGGCGCCCGCTGCAGAGGGCAAACCTTACGAGAAAGAGTAACGCGTTACTTCAAAAAAGCCCTCGCCTTGCGGCGGGGGCTTTTTTTGTGTCAGATAAGAACCTTTGATTGAATTTGCTGATTTGCAGCGAAGCGCCTTTCTTTTCGTCTTCGAGAGCCTGCGAAGCGATACCCAAAGGGTACTTTGTCTCCCTGCTTGCCAATCCCTCGTCATCCTGAGCGAAGCGATCTTCCTTCGTTTTTGTCATCCTGAGCGAAGCGAAGGATCTGCGCGCTTGGTCGAAGTCAATCCACAGCACGAAAGACACACAGGCAGATTGCCGCGGTCGCTGCGCTCCCTCGCAAAGACGGGATGGCGTCATCGCGCCCCCTGCATGCTATCTCCCCTATTCCTCTCCATCCAATACCCCATATTTTCTTAGCTTGCCAAAAGCCGCAGCGCTTATCCTTAATATCATGTAATTATTGAGCGCTTAAGCCTGTCATCGGGTATTATTAGTGCAGCAAACATACAGAGGAATCCAATCGGAGATGAACCATGCAGTCCATACACGTTGAACACATCAGCAAACGCTTCGGGGACACGCACGCTGTAAAAGACATTTCGTTCGAGGTCGCGCCGGGTGAGATTTTCGGCCTCCTGGGGCCTAACGGCTCCGGCAAGACCACCAGCATCCGCATCATCCTCGATATTTTTCCACCGGACTCCGGATCGGTATCGATCCTTGGCGGCCCAATGAGCGAAGCCAAGAAGAACCAGATTGGCTACCTCCCCGAAGAGCGCGGCTTATACCAGGACATCCTCGTGGATAAATGCCTGGAATACCTCGCCGTCCTCAAGGGCATGAGCCAGCAGCAAATCAAACAGAAGCTGCCCGCCTTCCTGGAAGAATTCGACCTGAGCGCTCATAAGAAAAAAAAGGTGAAAGAACTGAGCAAGGGCATGCAGCAGAAAGCCCAACTGATTGCCACGCTGATTCACGACCCGCAGGTGATTATCATCGACGAACCCTTCAGCGCTCTCGACCCTGTCAATACCCAGCTGGTCAAGGATATTCTCAAAAAACAGCGCGATGCTGGAAAAACCATCATCATGTGTACCCACCAGATGAACCAGGTGGAACAGCTCTGCGACAAGATTGTGCTGGTGGACAAAGGTGAAGTGCTGCTTTACGGCGGCTTGCAGGAGATTTATGAAAGCTTTGCCAGCGACGATGTGCGCATCAACACCAGCGGCGAGCTCCCGGCAGTGATCCCCGGAGTTCAGAAGATAGAGCGGCTGAACACCATGATTAAACTGGAACCCCAGCCTGGCGTTAAACCGCAGGAAATTCTGAAAACCTTGCTCTCTCTGGGTATCCAGCTCAACGCCTTCGAAATCGCGGTGCCCTCCCTCGATGAAATCTTCATCAAGGTGGTGAAGAAAGAAGGGACAGGCGATGAGCAAAACCTTTGAGGTAGCGAAATACGAGTACACCCACCACGTCGCCCGGCCGCGCTTTTGGATAGCCCTCCTCAGCCTGCCGGTCGGAATTCTGGTGGTCATGCTCTTTGCCGTCGCGATTTCCCTCTCGTCGATGAGCAAACTGCCTGTTGGTTATGTGGATGAGGCGAAATTGATTACCAAACCCTTCACCGCCCCCGAAAAACCCTCGCTTTTCGAGCCGGTCATCCCGATGCTTCCGTTTTCCTCCGCGGAAGAAGCGCGCGCTGCCGCCGAACGCGGCGACATCCAGGCTTACTTTATCATCCCGGAAGGCTATGAATCCACATTTCAGGTGAAATACTACTTTAACGAACCCCTGACCAGCACCATCCGCGGGCAAATCCGCGGGCTGCTGTCCGAAAATCTTTTTGCAGGCGGGAACGTGCCGAATCAAGCCCGCCTGGAAGCCGGCAGCCTCTATACCCTCATCTCGCTGGATGGAACCCGCAGCATATCCGAGAACGAAATCGCGAAAATCGTGGTCCCGCTGGTCGTAGGTCTGCTTTTCGTCATCGTCGTGCTTTCGAGCGGCGGTTATTTGCTGCAGGCGGTGGTGGAAGAAAAAGAAAACCGCACTGTCGAGATTATGGTGACCTCCGTTTCGCCTGGCGAGCTGATGGCTGGCAAAATTATCGGCAACCTCAGTGTCGGTCTGACGCAGATCCTGGCTTGGGCTCTGCTCGCAGCGGTCTTTCTGCTCGTGATGGGTGACCGCATCCCCTTCCTGCGCGATATGCAAATTTCGTGGGGGAATATGCTGGTCAGCCTGCTTCTGCTGCTGCCTTCCTTTGTCTTTACCGCGGCGTTGATGGCAATTTTGGGCGCCACTGTGACGGACTCCCAGGAAGCCGCCCAGGTGAATGGATTGATAACTTTCCCGATCCTGCTTCCGTATTACTTCTTCCCGGTACTCATGACGCACCCGAACGGCGCTTTCGCGCGGGTCTTAAGCTACTTCCCGCTCAGCGCGCCAGTGGCGATGACGCTGCGCATGGCTTTCACGCAAGTGCCTGCCTGGGAACTCGCGCTGGTCATCGCGATTTTGGTGCTGTTTTCCGTGCTCACCATCTGGCTGGCAGGCAAAGCCTTCCGCATGGGTATGCTGCAGTACTCCAAGCGTATCAAGCTCAGCCAGCTCTTCAAGAAGGGAGGCGCGCTGTGAATAAAACCTGGAGCGTCTTTAAACACGAGTTCCTGACGACGATCAGCCGCCGCTCATTTATCCTTACTCTGGTCCTTGTCCCGCTCATTCCGGCGCTTGTGCTGTGGATTTTGGGAAATCTGAGCGATTCACAGTCCCAAAGCCTGACGCAGGTGTTCACAGGGGATCAGTCCGCTATGGCGCTGCCGTTCGGGGTGGTTGACCACAGCGGCTTGCTGACTGAAGCTCCGGATTGGGTCACCGGTGGAACTCTTGTGCTCGTCCCCTCCGCGGAGGAAGCCCGGCAGCAGGTCCAAAGCGGCAAGCTGAAAGGGTATTACGAGGTCCCGCAGGATTATCTGCAGAGCGGCACAGTATCCCTGTTCCGTGAAGATGTGAACCCGGTTACCGGCTTTGAACAGACCAGCGCGATGGAAAGCTTGATTGCCTACAACCTTTTAGGCAGGGACCAGGACCTGTATCTCAACTACATCAATCCGGTCTCGTTTGTGCTCGAGGAGGTCAATCCAGCCCTTGCCGAAACGCGCGACATCGAAGATCCGCTCGCCTTTTTTGTGCCTTACGGCGTTACGCTTTTCTTCTACATGATTGTGTTCGTCAGTTCCAGCATGCTGCTGAATACTATCGGGAAAGACAAAGACAACCGCGTGATGGAATTGATGCTCTCCTCAGTGAAGCCCATCGACCTGTTTACTGGCAAGATGGCAGGTTTGGGGTTGGCCAGTTTGCTGCAGCTGGCATTGTGGTTTGGCGCTGGGCTGATTTTGCTGCGGGCGACGGGAAGTACCTTTGCTCTGCCGATTGAAATAAACCTGCCGGTCGCGCTCTACCTGTACGGCATCCTGTTTTTCATCGGCGGCTTTATCTTCTACGGCAGTCTGATGGCGGGCATCGGCGCAATGGCTCCCAACCTACGCGAGGGCAACCAATCGACCTTTATGGTGGCGCTGCCGCTCATCCTGACGCTGGTGGCAATCAACAGCCTGATCCAAATGCCGCACGGCGGCCTGGCAAGCGTTCTCAGTCTGCTGCCTCCCACCGCGCCTGTCGCGATGATGACCCGCCTGACAATCGGCGGCGTGCCTGGCTGGCAAATCGCGCTGGCCTACGGTCTGCTGGCGCTCACCGACCTGTTCCTGGTAAAGGGTGTGGCAAACCTGTTCCGCTCCCAAAACCTGCTGACGGGCAGCAAATTCTCCTTCAAACTTTTCCTGCGGGAGCTGGTACGCAGGTAAGCCCGATTGTCGACCTCAAGCCCCGCCCTTTCCGGCGGGGCTTTTTGGATGAAGCTGGCGGGAACGGGAAGAACAAAGCAAGCCTTTGGTTCGGCGCTGCGCACTGTTCGCGCTGCAGCTTGCAACTTCCCTGAGTCGTTTTTTTTCAAAACCTGGAGCATGCGCAGCGCCTGAAGCTGCCCCCGGACGACCTCTTCCCAGCTTGAGTACCTCTCTGGCAAAATCCCCGCCGTCCTCACACTTCAAAAGCGCATCCACACTGCGGTCGCTCCCGGGCAGAAGCTGCTAATCACGCGGAGCAGCCTGCTGCCGAAAAAAACCAGGGGAATACCGCGCGGAAATGCGTCTGCGGGATGCCGAGGGAAATGCTTCCAGCTTCAAGAACCCCGAAAAGACCTTTAAGCTGGCGGCGGAGGTGGTGAATCCGGCAATCAATCTTGCGGAGAATATGTGCGCGGCGAAATGGAACAGCGGCGGTGGATGAGGTCTTGCATCTGCTTGTGCCAGCGCCAAGGTCCACATATCCTGATGGCGGTAAATCCTATCCATTAGAGGGATTTCGTTTTCTATTGGAAAAAAGACCTGCAATAAGGAGTGCCGCTGCGATTGTTAAGACCGGTCCAGTTCAGGCCGGACCGGTCCAGTTCAGGCCGGACTGACTTGACAAATCCGGCTGAAGCTCTACAATAGAAAATCATGCGCCTGTTTCCGGTAATTTTCGCGCAAGATGGAGTTTTCAATGAATAAAAAAACAATTTCAAGCGTGTTATTTTCCGCAGTAATCATTTCAACGCTGCTGCTTTCTGCTTGCGCCGCGAGCACTCCTACTATCAGCCCAGACCAGATTATGACTAACGTCGCCCAGACGGTGGAAGTGGACTTTACGCGCACAGCCATAGCCCGTCCGACCGATACCCCCACACCGCTGCCAACGCCGACCAACACCCCTCTGCCCCCTACGGCTACTTTCCCGCCGACCAACACGCCAGGGGCTGGCGCAACCGCCACCACTGCGCCCGGCGGACGCGACGCGGGCGTTTGGGTTTCCAGCAATCCGGCGGACAATTCCAATATCCCCGCGGGGCTGCCCTTTAATGTAGCCCTGACCCTGATGAACACCGGCACCACCACCTGGACAACCGCCTACGCGATTAAGTTCGTCAGCGGCGATAGATTGGGCGCCAGCGAGACGATGAACATGCCCTACGAAGTACCCCCCACCAAAACTGTCACCTTCACCATGAATTTCACCGCGCCTTCAAGCGCCGGCAGCGTGCGCGGCGATTGGTCCATTGTCAACGCCGCTGGCACTTCATTCTCCACCTTCTATTTTGAATACAACATCGTAACCCCTTAATCCGCCTTTGTCGGAGCGCGCCATGCCCCTTGAAACTGAAATCAAAGCCGAGGCTCTTAAGCTCGGCTTTGTTGTTTGCGGCATTGCCCGGTTGGCGCAGCCGGAGGCTTATCCAGCGTATACAGATTGGATTGAAGAAGGCTGCCATGCCGGGATGGCTTTCCTGGCCCGGCCTGAAAGCCTGAAGGCGCGCGCAAATCCCGACATCCTCCTTCCTGGCAGCCGTTCTATCTTGTGCGTTGGACTGCCCTACCCTGCGCCTATGCCGCCTGAAGCAGGCGCCCAGCCAAAAAGAGGATTAATCGCGGCGTACGCGCTGCTCCCGGACTACCATGCGGTGATGACCGCAAAGCTGAACCAACTTAGCGCTTGCCTGCCCAAGTTGGCTGGCCGCGCTGTGAACGCGCGCGCCTGCGTGGACAGCGCGCCCATCCTGGAGAAGGATTTTGCCAGACGGGCAGGCTTGGGTTGGGTCGGACGCAACTCGCTGCTCAGCGCGCCCGGCTTTGGCTCCTACCTCTTTTTGGGGGAGCTGCTCACCGACATGGAGCTGACCCCCGATGCCCCGCTGCCGGGCGACCCCTGCCGGAACTGCAGCCTGTGCGTGGAAGCCTGCCCCACCCAGGCGCTGCGCCCCAATCGCTCTGTGGATGCCCGCCGCTGCCTGAGTTACCTGAGCATAGAACACCACGGCGCAATCCCTGAGGAGCTGCGCCCGAAGCTTGGGCCGCGCGTCTTTGGGTGTGATACCTGCCAGAGCGTCTGCCCATTAAACGCGGCGGTACGGCAAGCATCCACCGCCCCGGCGCTTATCTCCGCCCATCCGGACCTGCTGGAAGAGTTTGGATTCGCTGAAGCGGAGTGGAAAGCGCGTTATATGGGCACCCCGGTGCTGCGTGCTCGCTACCACGGCTACCGCCGAAACCTGGCCATCGCGCTGGCAAACACAGGCGCCCCGGGCGCTGAACAGGTCTTACGCAGCGCGCTCAAGCAGGAGCTGCCCCCCGACCTGCGCGAGACCTTTCTCTGGGCGTTGGAGAAACTGAACGCGCTTGAGGGCTAATGCCTCGTGGGATTCGCTTTTCCGCCTGCTGCGCGTCAGCGCCCGCATGGCGCAGCCTGAATGTCCCTGTCAGCCCCTTTTCAGATCACCAAAATCTTGAGATGATTGAGGCCGATGCTCCAAGGATAAGCTCCTGGAAATACATGCTTCCCACGGCTGCGCTGCCATTTCTCCCCCCGGGAAGATATCCTCCGAATCCGCTCGCGCGAATTTGTGAGATAATTCAAGCCATCATCGACCAGAGAATCATTGTGCTGAACTCAATCCGTATTTATACCCCCTCAAAGCCTGCTCTGCCCGGTCTGGAGAGGCTCTCTCCCGCGCATGCCTGAAACTGCCGCGCCCGAGCCCAGCTTCCACATCGGCAGCATACCGGTATTTGGCCGGCTCATTCTCTCCCCAATGGACGGCATCTCCGACCCGCCCTTCCGCTGGATTACCCGCCGCTTAGGTTCCGCGCTTTCCATCTCCGAATTCATCAACACCCTGGATTATGCCAATCAGAAGCACTACCAGGTCAGCCGCGTCAGTTTTCGCGCGGGCGAGCGCCCCTTCGGCGTGCAGCTGCTGGACAACGACCCGGTGCGCATGGCGGATTGCGCAGCGCTCATTTATGCCGAGTACCAGCCGGACTTTTTCGACGTCAATCTGGGCTGCTGCACAGCCAGTGTCACTTCGCGTGGGGCTGGCGCGGGCATGATGCGCACGCCTGAAAAAGTGGCGCAGGCTTTCCGGGCGCTGAGCAAAGCGGTGCCCGTCCCACTCACCGCCAAGCTGCGCCTCGGTTGGGATGAGGACAACCTCAACTACCGCCAGATTGCCGAGATTGCCGTCGCCAATGGCGCATGCGTGGTCGCTCTGCACGGGCGCACCGCCAGGATGGCCTACACCGGCAAAGCTCGCTGGCAGCCGATTGCGGAACTGAAAGCCAGGCTCCCCGTGCCGGTAATTGGCAACGGCGATGTGACCACCACCGCCCAGGCGCGCCAATTATTCGCGCAGACCGGCTGCGACGCGGCCATGGTCGGGCGCGCGGCTAAAGCCAATCCCTTCATCTTCAGCTGGCGCGATCGTGATGAAGTCTCCACAGCGGAAATGTACGGGCTCATCCGCTACCAGCTGGAAGCGATGCGCGCTTTCCATCCCGCTGGCGCGCTGATGCCTTTCCGCAAGTTCCTCAAAGCCTACCTTGAACCTTACGCGCTGCCAAAAGCACAATTGCGCGCGCTGCTGACAACGAAAGACGAGGCTGCCCTGCTGAGCCTCATCCACCAGGTTTTTAGCGCGCAAGGTCTCCGGAACTTCGCCAGCGCGGAGCAGGAATTTCGAAATCGCATGCATATTTAACGAATTTATCGGTAAAATAAAGCATTCTTTAAAAAGGAGCCAGCATGGATAACGAGCGTTTGCATAAACTTCAGATCAGAGCCTGGACAATGTATGATTGGGCAAATTCCGCTTTTGCCACTTCCGTCATGGGCGCAATTTTGCCCAACTATTTTGGCGCGTACATCGCCACCGAAGGGTCTTTAGCGCTGTGGGGATACACGGTCGCGATTGGCAGCCTGATTGCCGCGCTGCTCAGCCCGGTTTTGGGTGCCATCGCGGATTTCCGCGGTTCCAAGAAAAAATTTCTCGCGGTTTTTGCGGGCTTGGGCATCCTCAGCACAGCGCTGCTCTTCTTCGTGGATAAGCCGGAGGAATGGCTGCTTTGCTGCATCCTGTACATCCTGGGCACAATCGGCTTTGCCGGTTCGCTCGTGTTCTACGACTCGCTCCTGCCGCACGTCGCCCGCGAGGATGAGATTGACCAGGTCTCCTCGCGAGGCTACGCCATGGGCTATGTCGGCGGCGGCATCCTGCTGCTGGTGAACGTGGTCATGATTTTCTTTGGCCCCAGGCTCACTCCCAACCTGGGGGAACCAGGCGCAACCATGCTGTGGATGCGCCTGAGCCTGGCAAGCGTGGCGCTTTGGTGGGCTATCTTCTCCATTCCCCTCTTCCGCCACGTGCAGGAACCTTCCCGCATGGCAGAACCCAGCGAGGTGGGGGGCAACGTCTGGAAGGTCAGCTTTTCGCGCTTCCTGAAAGCCTTCAAAGATATCCGCGAGTTCAAGGATTTATTCTGGTTCCTGCTCACCTTCCTGGTATACGCCAACGGCATCGGCACCATCATCACGATGGCCGCCGCTTTCGCGACAGACCTCGGATTCAGTACGATTACGATTCTGGGCACCTTCCTGTTGGTGCAGTTTGTCGCCGCGCCTTTCGCTATCTTGTTCGGTAAGATTTCCAAAAAGCTGGGCAACAAAAAATCCATCACCATCAGCCTGCTGATTTACGCTGTCGTCGCAATCCTCGGTTACTTCATGAGCGAGGAATGGCATTTCTACATATTGGGCTTTGGGGTGGGCATGGTACAGGGCGGCAGCCAGGCGCTCAGCCGCTCTCTGGTGGGTAAATTGATGCCGAAGAGCAAGAGCGCTGAATTTTACGGCTTCTTCAGCGTTTCAGAGAAGTTCAATACGGTCATCGGCCCCGCCACCATGGCGCTCGTCAGCCAACTTACCGGCAATCCACGCTGGGGCATCGCTTCGCTGGTCATCTTCTTCATCGCGGGGATTCTGATGCTGCGCGGCGTGAACGTGGAACGCGGCATATCCCGCGCGGAAGAAGAAGACGCCAAGATGATCGCGATTGAATCGTAACCATCGTTTTTTCGCGCGGTCTGCCGGAACGACGCAAGCAGACCGCGCTTTTTTGTGCGCCGGGATGTTATAATTGTGGCGTCCATATCATAATTTTATTGGGAGCTTTTTTTGCGATGAAAAAATTCCGCGTTGCGCTTCTGGCAAACCTGAAGAAAAATGCCCCTCAGCTTGAGGGGGCTTCTTTTGACAAGTGGGACGACCTCGATTCTGAATCCACCGTGGAAGCGATTTGCGAGGCAATTCGCAGCAAGGGCAACGAAGCCCAGTTTCTCGAAGCGGATGAGACTATCATCGATACCGTCCGGGATTACAAACCGGATATCTGCTTCAACATCAGCGAAGGGCATTATGGCGACTCGCGCGAAGCCCAAATTCCCGCCATTCTGGAAAAACTGCAAATCCCCTATACGGGTTCGAAGGTGCTGTGCCTGGCGCTGACCCTTGATAAGTCCATGACCAAGCGCATCCTCGCCTGGCACGGACTGCCGACGCCGGAGTTTCAATCCTTTGAGCGCCTGGACGAACCGCTGGACGAAGGCATGACCTTCCCGCTGTTCGTCAAACCCAGCCGTGAAGGCACGGGCATGGGCATCAGTTACGACTCCATCGTCCACAACGAAGACGAACTCCGCAAGCAGCTGGAATTCATCCTGCGATCTTACCACCAACCCGCGCTGGTCGAACGCTTCATCGAGGGACGCGAGGTAACAGTCGGCATGGTAGGGAACCTGATTGGCCCGGTTGCCCGGCGCATTCCGGTTAACGAAAACGCGCAGCGCATTCAAGCCGGCTTGCACTTTATGCCGCCCATGGAGGTGGACCTGAAACCCTACCTGCTTTCGGACGGCGTGTATGCTAACCGCCTGAAAACCGCTCTGGCTGCCGACCTCACTTATCTCTGCCCGGCGCCGATTGACGAAGAAATGGTAGATGAATTGAACTGGCTGGCGGCAGCGGTTTTCCGCGTGACGGGCGCGCTTGACGTAGCCCGTGTCGATTTCCGCCTGGACATCAACGACAACCTCAAGCCCTACATCCTGGAAATCAATCCACTACCCGGTCTCTCGCCTGTAATTTCAGACCTGGTGATCGAAGCTGCCGCGGCAGGCATAGACCATACCGAACTGGTAAACATGATTTTGTATACCGCGCTTGACCGATATAAATTGCTGTAAGTTTTTTCAGCGCGGCGCGGCAGTTTTTTTTCTCCGCCTACCTAAATAAGTTAAATAAATACTGGCTGCCAGATGACAGCCAGTATCTTTTTTCCATATAAGGATTAGCGTCTGCGGTTGAATCCGCCGCGGTCGCCACCGCGGTCGCCGCCGCGGCTGCCGCCCCGGCTGCCGCCGGAACCAGAACCACCGGTGCTCTTCTTGCGGTTGGCATTGTCGTGTTCGCGGGCTTCTTCCGCGGTCCAACCTTCCAAAAGCGCCTGGCGGCTGAGGCGAATCTTGCCGTCCGGGCTGATATCGGTGACCATCACGGAGAGTTCATCACCCAGCTGGACGATGTCTTCAACCTTATTCACGCGTTCGCTGGCGAGTTGGGAGATGTGCACCATACCGTCAACACCGGGAAGAATCTCGATGAAAGCGCCAAAATCGGTGACCCGCACGCACTTGCCAGTGTAAATTTTGCCGATTTCCGGCACTTCCACCAAACTTAGGATGCGTTCCTTGGCTTGTTCAAAGCCGACGCCGTCGGTAGAGGCAATATAAACTGTGCCGTCGTCGTCGATGTCAATCTTCGTATGGGTTTCTTCCTGCAGCGCGCGAATATTCTTGCCGCCGGGTCCGATAATCGCGCCGATTTTGTCCACGGGGACATTGACGGTCTCGATGCGCGGGGCATGCGGTTTCAGGCTTGGGTTGGGCACGGCAATCGTCTCGAGCATGATATCCAGAATGCTGAAGCGGGCCGCGCGAGCGCGCTGCAAGGCTTCCGCCATAATCTGTGGGGTGATGCCAGCAATTTTGATGTCCATTTGCAGGGCGGTAATGCCGTCGCGGGTGCCCGCGACTTTGAAGTCCATGTCGCCCAGGTGGTCTTCCGCGCCGAGGATATCGGTCAGGATGACATAGCGGTCGTCAGATTTAATCAAACCCATGGCAACGCCGGAAACGGGCGCCTTAATCGGTACGCCGGTATCCATCAGTGCCAAAGTTGAGCCGCACACAGACGCCATGGAAGAGGAGCCGTTGGAGGCAAGCACTTCCGAAACCAGACGCAGCGTGTAGGGAAAGCTCTTCTCGTCCGGAATGACCGGCACAAGCGCGCGTTCCGCCAGAGCTCCGTGGCCAATTTCCCGCCGGGACTGCCCACCGATGCGCTTCACTTCGCCGGTACTGTAGGGCGGGAAGTTGTAGTGGTGCATGTAGCGCTTGGATTCAGTCTCCACCAGGTTGTCCAATTCCTGGGCTTCCTTGGGCGTTCCCAGGGTTGCCAGGGTGAGAACCTGGGTTTCGCCGCGGGTGAACAGGCCGGAGCCGTGCGCGCGCGGGCTGATATCAACTTCGCAGGTGATTTCGCGAATCTCATCGATACCGCGATTGTCGGGTCGTTTGCCTTCGTATAGGATTCTATCGCGCACGATGGCTTTTTCAGCCGCGTCAAATGCGGCGCCGAAAGCAGCGGTCTGCTCAGCGCTCAGCTCCGCGCCTGCGGCAGCTTCTTCCAGGTAGGTTTTGCGCAGGTCCGCGGTGCCGCCGTACATATTTTCTTTGGAATAAGGTTTGTCCAGGATGGCTTTCAAGCGGTCTTCGACGCTGGCACGGGCCTGGGAAATCAGTTCGGGGTCCAAAACTTTCAGTTCGACTTCTTTTTTCTGCTTGCCAACTTCGCGCGCCATGCGTTCCTGCAGTTCCACAACGTTCTGAATTTCCTGGTGGGCAAGCTGCAGCGCTTCCACCATCAGGTCCTCGCTGACTTCCTGCGCGCCGCATTCCACCATCAGGATGGCGTCGCGGGTGCCGGCAACGCGTAAATCCAGCGTCGAGATTTCCATCTCGGAGAGCAGAGGGTTGACGACCAGTTTGCCGTCCACGCAGCCAACGCGCACAGCGCCGACTGGCCCCCCAAAGGGAATGTCCGAAATCATCAGCGCAGCGGAGGCTGCGTTAATGGCGAGCATATCCAGCGGATTTTCGGTGTCCGCGGAGAGCGACATCAGAACGACCTGCACTTCGTTGCGCATCCCATCCGGGAAAAGCGGGCGCAAAGGGCGGTCCGTCAGGCGGGCAATGAGCGTTGCATCCGTGCTGGGTCGACCTTCGCGGCGGAAGAAAGAGCCGGGGATGCGTCCGCCGGCGTACATGCGTTCTTCGTAATCCACGGTCAGCGGGAAAAAGTCCGTTCCTTCGCGCACGCCGCCCATGGTGGCCGCGGCCAGGATGATGGAATCGCCCTGACGCAAGGTGACCGAACCGCCGGCCTGGCGGGCAAGCCTGCCGGTTTCAAAGGTCAATTCTTTACCGCCCAGGTGAGTCTTATAATAAATAGCTTGTGGTTTCATAGTGTCCTTTCGACTGGTTGCGCCAGTACAGGGACTGAAAGCTAATAATCAGGGATGATTCTTACCTTTCAATACCCGACTGGCAAATTTTGATTAATCCAATAATAACCGCGCTGGTGCCAGCCCGCAAGCAGGTTGTATTGCCTGCGGATCAAGCAGCGCGGTTGAATCGCCGTGGAAAAACGGAGGTCGACTACTTTTTCCGAATATTGAGAGATTCGGTGATGGCGAGGAAACGATCGTAATCCTTCTGGCGAAGATAGGCCAACAAACGGCGGCGCTGACCCACCAGTTTGAGCAGCCCGCGGCGCGAGCTTTCATCGTGGCGGTTGGCGCGCAGATGGTTAGTGAGCTGGGTGATGCGGGTGGTCAGGAGGGCAATTTGCACCTCAGGCGAGCCGGTATCACCGGGTTGGCGTTCGTACTTCTTGATTATTTCGGTTTTTTCGGTTTGGTTTAAAGACATGACGTCTGCTCCTAAAAGAATTTATGCAAGTCTCCTGGTAAGCAGCGCTAACCGCTTGCCGGACTAGTCAGTGCGTTATTATACCAGAAATAAAAATTTCGCAAGCCGGTGAATGGGTTCAATACATATGAGACGATTATGGGATTAAGCCAGGGTGGTAACGTTGAATATACTGTTTCGGGGTCAGATTGTCCAGAGCGCGGTGTGGGCGAATGTTGTTATAGACCCAC
>JBCFBH010000036.1:0-18879 GCA_038562595.1 Anaerolineaceae bacterium | reverse complement strand
AATCCTGGATAAAGCGCGCCCGCCGGGCAAGCGGGAGCTCGGGCAGGCTGTTCTGCACCGCCGCGATTTCTTCGGCGGAAAGCACCACGGGCAGCAGGTCGGGCTCACGGAAGTAGCGGTCGTCGGCTTCGGGTTCCTTGGGGCGCATTTTGCGCAGGGTGCCGCTGTCGGCATCCCAATCCAGCGTGTAGGATTGGATGCGTTCGCCGGCTTCCACAGCTTCAATCTGGCGTTTGGCTTCCTCGATAATCGCCTGGCGGACCGCGTCGATGGAATTGATGTTCTTGATTTCTGTTTTGGTGTTCAGAGCCGTGCTGCCGGCTTCGCGGATGGAGACGTTGGCGTCGCAGCGCAGATGACCGCGCTCCATATCCGCCTCGGACACGCCAATCCAGCGCAGCAGCTGGCGCAGTTGTGTTAGATATTGAGCGGCTTCATCAGCGGAACGCAAATCGGGTTCGGTGACCATTTCCACCAGCGGCACGCCGCAGCGGTTAAAGTCCACCAGGCGTTCGCCAAGCTCAACCTTGGTCTTGCCGGCGTCCTCTTCCAGGTGCAGATTGTGGATGCGCACGCGCCTTTCAGAGCCGTCCGACATCTGCAGGTCCATGTAGCCGCCCTTGCCGATTGGTTCATCAAACTGGGAGATCTGATACCCTTTGGGCAGGTCTGGATAAAAGTAGTTCTTGCGGTCGAAATAGGAACGCGGGTTGATTTCCGCGTGCATGGCAGCGGCAAGCAGCGCGCCTTTTTGCACGGCTTCGGCGTTCAGCGCGGGCAGCACGCCGGGCAAGCCGCTGCATATCGGGCAAATATTGGTGTTCGGCTCCGCGCCCCACGAATCGGCTTTGCAAGAGCAGAAAATCTTGCTGGCGGTGTTGAGCTGGATATGGGTTTCCAAACCGATGACAATCTCGTAGTTTTTCATGCGCTCACCTCGCTGCCGCGCAAAGCCTGCGGGATAACCCCGCGCCATTCCGCGTCCCGGGTCGCCTGTTCGTAGGCATAAGCCGCCCGCAGGATTAAATCCTCGCGGAAATCCATGCCAAAGAACTGCACGCCGATGGGTAAACCAGCTGGGTCCAACCCGGCGGGAATGCTGACAGCCGGGATGCCGGCATGGTTGCCTGCCACGGTCATCTGGTCGGAATACTGCATCAACACCGAGTCCCCCAGGACTTCGCTGCGGCGGAAGGCGGTGGTGGGCGTGGTGGGCGTCAGCAGCGCGTCCAGGCGGTACTCCCCGCGCGGGTCGAAAGCGTGCTCGAAGTCGGAGCGGATCATGGAGCGCACGCGCAGGGCTTTCTGGTAGTACTGGGCGCTGTGCTGAGCGGCGCTCACATACATGCCCATCAAAATGCGCAGTTTGGGCTGCAAGCCAAAGCCCTCGGCGCGCGTGGCGCGGTAGAGCTCGCTCAGCCCGGGCACAAGAGTGCCGGTGCGGTAACCGTACTTGACGCCGTCAAAGCGGTGCAGGTTGGAAGCGGCTTCCACGCGGGAAATGACGAAGTACGCCGGGATGCCGTGCCGCGCGTTTGGCATCGGCACGTCCTCTACAATTTCAGCGCCCAGCCTGGCAAGCACTTCCGCCGCGTCGCGCACGGCGCTGTTCATCTCCGCTTGGATGGCCTGAACGCTCATCTCGCCGGTGAGCGTATCCGGGTAGGTAATATGGTCGTAATCGCGCGAGAGGCCGATGCGTAAACCGCGCACGCCTTCTTCCAGCGCGGCCAGATAGTCCGGAACCGGCGCGAGCGCGCTGGTGCTGTCATTGGGGTCAGTGCCTGCCAAAACCTGCAGCATCAGCGCCGCATCCGGGATATCGCGCGCCAGCGGGCCGGGGCAGTCCAGCGAGGAGCCGAAAGCAATCAAGCCGTAGCGCGAGGTGCGCCCGTAGGTGGGCTTGAGGCCGACCACGCCGCAAAAGGCCGCCGGCTGGCGGATGGAGCCGCCGGTATCTGTTCCCAGGGAGAGCGGGACTTCGCGCGCGCAAACCGAAGCCGCCGAACCGCCGGACGACCCCCCCGTGACACGCTGAGTGTTCCAGGGGTTGTTGGGGTGCGGCTGGAAAGCGCTGGACTCGCTGGAAGAACCGTAGGTGAATTCATCCAGGTTGGTTTTGCCGATAATCAGCGCGCCGGCCTGCGCCAGTCGGTTCACCGTGGTGGCGGTGTAGGGCGAGCGGAAGTTATACAGAATGCGCGAGCCGGCCGTGGTAGTGGTGCCCTTCACGCAAAAGATGTCCTTAATCGAGACCGGCACACCGGCCAGTGGGCCCGGGTCCTCGCCGCGCTGCACCAAGGCTTGTACGCGCTCCGCCTGCTGGCGGGCAAGTTCCGCGGAGACTTCGATAAAGGCGTGCACTTTGCCTTCTTCGGACGGGTCCAGGTTTCCGGGCTGCAGGCTGCCGGGAACGCCGTCCACGGCTTTGATTTGCCGCAGATGGTCTTCCAGCACATCCAGCGCGGAAAGCTCTCCCGCGCGTACTTTTTGGGCAATCTGTTGGGCGCTCAGGCGGATGCTGCTCATTTTTCCACCTCACTGCCGCGCGAGAAATCCGGCACGCGGAAGTAGCCGCCCTCGCTGGCAGGCGCCAGCGCCAGGATTTCCGCCGGGTTAGGGAATGGCTTCCAGGCGTCCGCGCGCGGGGCGCTGCCCTGGGATTCCAGTCCGTGCAGGCTGGGCTGCACGCCTTCCGCCAGTTGAATTTCACTCAGTTCCTTCACCGCCGCCAGCTGGTGGTTGAGCTCTGTGCGCAGGTACTCGCTTTCTTCGGGCGTTAGCTCCAGGGCGGCCAGCGTGACCAGTTTGGCAAACAATTCCGGTGTTATGCTGTCAGGCGTCATAAACATTTCCTTCTTTCGTTGCGTTACGCGTTATTATAGCAAGTTTCCGGGCGCGGCGGGCTGCGGGCGCAAGGACCAAGGACCGCGAACTCCCGGGATGCTATAATCGGTGAGTATGGAGAACACTTCCCCTCCAGATGCTATGCTTGTACCAAAAGAACCCCGCGGGCTGCGCGCCTGGGGTAAAGAAAACTGGCTGTTCGCCGCTGGCCTGGCGCTCTACCTGCTGACGCGCTTCATCCAGCTGGACAAATTTCCGATATTCTTCTTCACCGACGAAGCCGTACAGACTATGTCCGCTGTGGACCTCATCGCGCGCGGGTTTAGGGACAGTGCCGGGCGCTTATTTCCTGTGTATTTCGAAAACGGTGGTCAATATAACCTCAGCCTGTCTGTTTATTTGCAGCTGCTGACGGCGCTGCTGCCGCGCTCGATTTGGCTCACGCGCGGGATATGCGCGTTGCTGACGCTCGCTTTTCCACTCAGCGTGGGATTGGCTTTGCGGGATTACTTCAAGGCGCGCGCCTGGTGGCTTGCGCCTGTGCTCATCGCCGCTGTCCCTGCCTGGTTCCTGCATTCCCGAACCGCCTTCGAGACCAGCCTGGGCGTGTCCATGTACAGCCTGTTCATCTTCTTCTACCTCGGTTATCGGCTGAAGACGCGCAAACTGCTGCCCATCACGCTAATTTTTGGGGCGCTGGCGTTCTATTCCTACAGTCCGCTCCAATTGGTGGTCGTGCTCACCGGCGCCGCGCTGCTGATTGCTGACTGGCGCTACCACCGGCAGGATAAGCGCGGCCTGCTCGTGGGTGTGCTCACCCTCGCGCTCGCGGCGTTGCCCTACGCGCTCTTCCGTTTCAACCACCCGGAAGCGCTGACGCGGCACCTGACCCAGCTGCAGTCTTACTGGGTATCGGGAGCCTCCGTGGGCGCTAAAGCAGGCACATATTTCCGCAATTACCTGCGCGGGCTGGACCCGCGCTATTGGTTTTTCCCGAACGAGGCAGACCTCATCCGGCACCAAATGAAGGGCATGGGGCACTATCCCCTGCTCAGTTTGCCGCTGGTTCTGCTGGGCTTGGTGCAGGCCGCGCGCAGCGCGAGCCAGCCTGAAAAGCGCGCGATACTGATCACACTGCTGGCGGCTCCCAGCGGGGCTGCGCTGGTGGGGGCGGCTATCACGCGCCTGCTGGTGATGGTGGTGCCCCTCAGCTACCTGGCGATGCTTGGAATGGAAGCAATTGTTAGCTTGCCGCGCCCGGAAAGGTTTTTCCGCAAGCTGTTATCCCCTGTTTTTTTCGGGATTTGGGCGCTTTCCAGCCTGTTCATCACCTGGGACGCTTTGCGGAACGGACCCACCTGGTTTGACAATTACGGCATGTATGGGCTGCAGTGGGGCGGGCAGACGCTTTTTGATGAGGTGAAGAGCTTCTTGCGCGCGAACCCGGAAAAAGAAATCATCCTGAGCCCAAATTGGGCGAATGGCACTGACGTCATCGAGCTGCCTCTGGATAAAAACAAGGTCTTTGTGATGACGCCGGAAGAGGTGGAGTGGCTGCCTGAGACCGGAAAATTTACCGATGTGGATGTGCTGAACGTGCTGCCCTACCCCAACGGTAAGCCGGGCTTTTCCTTTATCTCCCTGCGCTATGTGGACGGTATCTCGGAGGTATTCGCAGCGGAGCAGGCGGAGAGGCGCCAGCCCAAAAGCGCGGTGTTGGAGCTGTTCGGGCAGCAGGTGCGGGCGGAATATTCGCCTTTGGACATTAATGACATCTACCAGGCTTTCGACGGGAACGCAGCCACCCTCATCCGCAGCTTCGAAGCCAATCCGCTGGTTATCACGCTGGAATTTCCACAGGCGGTAGAGCTCAGCCGGGTCACGGCGCTGGTGGGGAACGCGCCCAGCCGCCTGGAAGTGGAGCTGAGCCCCGCGGACAGCGGCGAAACGATGCGTTTCAGCGCGCAAACGGACGGCTTCGCGCAGGTCAGCCCGCTGAGCATTGAGTTCGGACAATCGGTGAGCATTACAGCGCTCAGGCTCTCGCTATTCAGCGTGAACGAAGGCGAGCCCGCGCATGTGCATCTGTGGGAGCTAATGCTGGAATGAACGCGACCCGTAAGCCGAACGCAGCGGAAGAAAGAACCAGAGTGCGGCGGGCGGGCAAGCCAGATGCCAGGCCGGGCGTTTGGTTAATAATCGCCGGCAGGTTTTTTTGCTTGAAGATGGACCAATAAGGAGTTTTATGGGAGCTAAACTCACACCCAAAGTTATCCTGGAAGGAACGCGCCTGACCTTCAAGACCGAAATCGCGTTCAGGCTCAACGAGCACCCGCGTTTTGTTGGTCCGCGCAAGTACCGCTACCACTCTCCGCTCATCTCCGCGGAATGGTGCGCGTTTACCAACTTCCCCTGGGGCAGGGGGCTTATCAATTACCAGCCGCAAGAGGAAGCCCAGGCTGTGGAAACCTACTGCACCTGGGCACGCCTGTTCGAGCTGCAGCGTTATTATTCCTGGATTGTGGACCGTTTTCATCTTTCAACCCAAGCCTATCAATTGCAGACCTACGGCAAGTGCCCGGACTTTGCCTGGCTGGAAGAGCGCCTGCTGCCGCTCAACTTCCGTCTGATCTTCCTCACGCGCAGCCCGGAGTCCTTCGAGCTGGCGCGCGAGGAAAGGCTTAAAGTCTCCGGCAATCCCCGTCAGTATGATGACCTGGAAGTCTTTAAGCGCGAGCAGGAGCTGCTTGAGAGCCTTGTATCGCGCTGCCGACTGCCCTGCCTGCGAGTGGATATCTCCGATAACCAGATGGACGCGGCAGTGGAGCGCGTGGTGGACTGGATGGAAGCAACCGGCGGATTGAGCATGCCGGATTAACCTGGCCTGCAGGAGAAGTGATGATGAAAGAGCGCGTCAGAAATTCCGTAAAAGCTGTCATTATCCGTGACGGGAAAGTTTTGCTGCTGCAAAAGATGGACGCTTTCGGGCTTTACGCGGTGCTGCCCGGAGGAGGGCAGAAGGTGGGCGAAACGCTGCCAGAAGCCCTGGAGCGCGAGTGCATGGAGGAGATTAACGCGCGGGTGCAGGTGGGGGAGCTCTTGTTTGTGCGCGATTACATCAGCGACAAGCATGAGTTTGCCGAAAGCTCCGGGCATATACACCAGGTCGAATTCCTGTTTGCCTGCACGCTGGTGGAGGATTACCAGCCTGGCAGCGGCAGCGAACCGGACCGCGGGCAGCAGCAGGTGCTGTGGGTGCCGCTGAACGCGCTGGAGCAGGCCAACTTTTATCCGCGCGCGCTGCTGCCCTACCTGCGGAACCCGAGCGCGGCAGACCGCCCGGTTTATCTGGGGGATGTCAACTGAAGCGCGGCAGGGCTTTGGCAAAGTTTCACAGCTTGCCGCTATTCCTGTCCTCCTGAGCTTGCGAGGGATCTTTCTTTTGATTCATTAGATTCTTCGCTTCACTTAGAATGACAAGAATAAAGATTCTTTGCTGCGCTCTGTCCCCTTGAAGACATCAGAATGACAAAACACGATCCTTTCCCGTCATCCTGAGCTTGCGAAGGTTCTTTCTTTTGACTCCTTAAGATTCTTCGCTTCACTCAGAATGACAAGGATAAAGATTCTGCGCTGCGCTCTGTCCCCTTGAAGACATCAGAATGACAAAACACGATCCTTTCCCGTCATCCTGAGCTTGCGAAGGATCTTTCTTTTGACTCCTTAAGATTCTTCGCTTCACTCAGAATGACAAGGATAAAGATTCTTCGCTGCGCTCTGTCCCCTTGAAGACATCAGAATGACAAAACAAGATCCTTTCTTGTCATCCTGAGCTTGCGAAGGATCTTTCTTTTGATTCATTAGATTCTTCGCTTCACTTAGAATGACAAGAATAAAGATTCTTTGCTGCGCTCTGTCCCCTTGAAGACATCAGAATGACAAAACACGATCCTTTCTTGTCATCCTGAGCCTGCGAAGGATCTTTCTTTTGATTCATTAGATTCTTCGCTTCACTCAGAATGACAAGAATAAAAATTCTTGGTTGCGCTCTGTCCCCTTGAAGACATCAGAATGACAAAACAAGATCCTTTCTTGTCATCCTGAGCTTGCGAAGGATCTTTCTTTTGACTCATTAGATTCTTCGCTTCAGTCAGAATGACAAGAATAAAGATTCTTCGCAGTGACCCGTACCCTTTGGGGCATCAGAAAGACAGATTTAACAGAAGAGCGCAGAAAGAGCAGACCTCTTGCCGGAAGGTATAATACTTTTCAGCAGTCCTTTTTATGCCCTGCTCTGAAGGAGAAAACCATGCGCCAAACCCTGCTTACCAATGACCAGCTGCTGCAGCTTCAGCGCGAAAAAGAAGCGTTGAACGAAGCTCTCAGCCGGCTCTCCGCTTTTGACCTGCCCCAAGAGGCCTTAGGCGCGCTGGAGAAAGCCGCGCGGCAGCTGGATGAACTGTTTTTGATTGTGGTGGTCGGCGAGTTTAATTCCGGAAAGAGCGCCTTGATTAACGCCCTGTTGGGTGAGCGCGTCCTCAGGGAAGGCGTGACGCCAACCACAGCCCGGGTGACGCTCGTGCGTTGGGGCGAGAAAGCCGGCGAGCAAATCGTGGATGAGGGTTTCGCCATTTTCACTTATCCGCTGGAGATGTTGAAGGAACTAAACATCGTCGACTCTCCCGGCACGAACGCCATCATCCGCCAGCACGAAGTTTTGACGAACGAGTACGTGCCGCGCAGCGACCTGGTGCTGTTTACCACCTCGGCTGACCGCCCGCTGACCGAGAGCGAACGGCTCTTCCTGGAAAAAATCCTTTCCTGGGGTAAAAAAATTGTGTTGGTAGTGAACAAAATTGATATTCTTGAGAACCGGGAGGCGGTGGAGGAAGTGCGCGCCTTTGTTTCCCAGCATACGGCTGGCATTCTTGGCGGGGAGCCGCAGCTTTTCGTCGTCTCCGCGAAACAGGGGCAAAAAGCGCTGCTGGCAGACACTCCGGAGCAAAAAGCGGCGCTGCGCGCCGAAAGCGGCCTGGACGAGCTGGAAACCTACATCACCACAACACTGGATGACCGCGCCAGGCTTAGTTTGAAGCTGAATAACCCGCTGGGGGTAGCTGAAAACGTCCTGCGCCAGGCTCAGGAGCTGAACCGCGCGCAAGCCAAAGAGTTGGAGGCGGATAGTCAGTTGGTTGCTGACCTGGAAGGCGTGCTGGGGACATACAACAGCGCGCTGCAATCTGAAACAGCGCCGCGCCTGGCGGAGGTTGAAAACGTGCTGCAGCGCTTCGAGACGCGCGGGCAGGACTTCTTTGACAACACCCTGCGCCTGACCAATATTGCCAACCTGACCAAGAGCGACATAATCAAAGCGAAGTTTGAGCAGGATGTCCTGGCGGATGTGCCGCAGGAAATTGACGAAAAAGTGCGCGGCATGATTGACTGGTTGGTGGATAAGGACCTGAACGTTTGGTACCAGGTGATGGGCATGCTGGAACGCAGGCAGGCGGCAGCCCGCGCGAATCTGAACGGCTCCCACCTGAGCGCTCAGGCGGAACGACGCAAAGACCTGATGGAGAGTGTCGGGCAGACCATTCGTGGGATTGTGAACAGCTACAACCGCAAGAAAGAAGCGGAGGAACTGAGCTCGTTTGTGGAAGGCGCGGTGGCGCAGACAGCCCTGTTTGAAGTGGGCGCGGTGGGCCTGGGCGCGCTGGTGGCCACGGCGCTGTTCTCCTCCGCGATGGACGTGACCGGCATTGTCGCGGCGGGCACGCTGGCGATTTTGGGTCTGTTTGTGATACCCTACAAGCGCAAGCAGGTGAAGCAAAACTTCCGGGAAAAGATGGAAGAGCTGCGCACAAACCTGATGAACACCCTCGCCAGCACTTTCAGCCGCGAATCGAATTTGGCAATTCGAAGGCTGAACGATAAAATATCGCCTTACACCGCGGAAGTGCGCGCCGACCAGGAGAAAATCAACGCTGACGCGCGCAGTCTCTCCGGGTTGGAAAATTTACTCAAGGAGACCCGGGACGCCATTCAGAAGGTCCTGTAGGCAAAAAACTATGAGAATGAACAATAAAACCAGAATATCCGCCCTCAGTTTGCTCATCTGCGCGCTTTTGCTGGCAGCCTGCAGCGCTGGCGGCACTGCCGAAGCGGTGGAAACAACCCCTCAGAGCACGGTTGCGGAAATTCCGCTGGACCTGGAGGCAAAGGGGTCTGTTTTTGAGGTCATTCAGGGCGGATACCGATTTGAAGCTCCGGCAGGCAGCGATGTCAGCATCGCCGCCTCGGGCGCGCTCATCAGCGCGCTGGATTCATCGCTGCTTTTCTCGCTCAACGGCATCAACGAAATGTCCACTGAAAAAACGGATGAAGAAATCCTGGACACTTTGCTCAGGTCCCTTTTTAGTGGGGAGCAAAGCAGCTACAAGCAGTCCGAGCTCATCAGCGCCAGCGTGGAAGGCTATGAGGGGGCTGCCGTTGACTTCACAGGCAAATTTCTTGGTTCCCAGGTGGAAGGCCGGGCGCTGGTCATAAAACCGGAAGCGAGGCGCTACGTTTCGATTGTCGGGATGGCGCTGGTGGAGGAAAACCCTGAACTTTGGGCTGGCGTGGGGAAGGACGCTTTCAATTCTCTGCTCAGCCGCTACCAGATTTTGCCGCCCGAGGCCTTGACGAGCGCAAAACTCTGCCCTATCTCACCTAACGAAGCCTACGGTTTCTCTCCGGATGAGGCAGTGAAGGTGGGCGGCGGTTTGTTGAGCGGACCGCTGCGCGAGCGCGCTTATCTCGACAATCTGCTGGGGAGCAACGGAGAGCCTGTGACGTACGTGTGGGTGCGCTCCTTGGAATCCCCGGACAGCATTGTGGATGAATACAAGCTGACCGTTGGCGGGAAAGAGATAACGCTGTATCTTGACGAGTACTCCTATGGTGTCATCAACGCGCCGCGCGGGCTTGGGTGCCTGGGCGCTTTTCCGATAAGTGAACCTTAGACACTGCGGAGTTCGCGAAGACAATGTTCTTCCAGGCTGAGGATGACAAGGGTTGTTGTCCTTCTGAGCCGCAGGCGAAGAATCTTATTTGTTGACGGTTAAGATCCTTCGCTGACGTTCAGGATGACAAGGGTTGTTGTCCTTCTGAGCCGGAGGCGAAGAATCTTCTTTTTTGACGGTTAAGATCCTTCGCTCAAGCATAGGATGACAAGGGAAATTGAGTGGAAAGATCCTTCGCTGGCGACCTGCGCCTTTTTGCTATCAGGATGACAAAATCTCGTCGTTGCGAACCGTTTTGCCAGGATAGCTTGAGCATATGCCATCCAGGATTCCAGGCAAAACGGTGTGGCAATCTGCCTTTTACAGTTGAAAGATCCTTCGCTAAAGCTCAGGATGATAAGGGAAATCTTCATTTCGAACGATTGCCTACGACTGAAGCAATCTCCCAAACGCTCAGCAGCGAGACAGAGTACCCATTAGGCATCGCTTCGCAAGCTCGCGCTGGCGAGGGATTCGTTACCGCGAAGTAGCGTCAGCGACTGTGGCAGCCTGCCAAATTGCTGTCAACGGGACCGGTTCACATCCCGCGGTAACGAACGGAAATAAGGGTAGACTCGCCAACCTTTCGCGGCGGCTGAAGCCGCTGTGAACTCTTCCCTTTGGCTTACCTCGGTACCGAATGAAAAGACGAACCCCGCCACGTTCTATAATCCGAAACAAAAACAAGCGCGCCTGTCTCGCAAGCGCGCCTGTGGTATTCCCTGCTAATCTGAATAAATCAATCGCAGCTCACCAGCGTGCCGACCGGCTCGCCCATGATGCCGCGGATGAGCGCTTCGGGTTCCCACAAATTCAGCACGAGGATCGGGATATCATTCTCCATGCACAACGTGACTGCCGTGGTGTCCATCACGCTCAGGCGGCGGCTGACCGTCTCCATGTAGCTGAGCTGGTCAAACTTGACCGCCTCGGGGTTCGTCTTGGGGTCGCTGTCGTAAACGCCGTCCACCTTGGTGGCTTTGATGACCACATCCGCGCCGATTTCAGTTGCGCGCAAGGCGGCGGCGGTATCGGTGGAGAAGAATGGGTTGCCGGTTCCTCCGCCAAAAATCACCACGCGGCCTTTCTCCAGGTGGCGGATGGCGCGCCGGCGAATGTAGGGCTCAGCCACAGTCGGCATCTCGATGGCGGACTGCACGCGGGTGATGACCTCGATGCGCTCCAACGCGTCCATCAGGGCGAGCGCGTTGATGACAGTGGCGAGCATGCCCATGTAGTCCGCGGTCGCGCGGTCCATGCCGCGGTTTTCGCCGGTGGCTCCGCGCCAAAGGTTGCCTGCGCCGATGACAATCGCCACGTCCACGCCCAGGGCATGCACTCTTTTCAACAGGTTGGCGATATGCGCCGCTTCATTGGGGTCAATCCCAAAACCGGAAGGGCCCGCCAGCGATTCACCGGAGAGTTTCAGGAGTATCCGTTTGTACTTGGGTGATGTGCTTTGCTCGGTCATGCTGCCTCCTTGCGGCTAAAAATAGAGCCAACTTTTGGTTGGCTCTTGTTTGTTGCTACTCAGCGGTTTCCTGCGGCTGGGTGGTTTCTCCCAGCGACCAGCGCACAAAGCGCCGCACAATCAGGTTCTCGCCCAGTGAGCTGATTTTATCGGTAATCAGGTCTGCTACAGTCTTGGATTCGTCGCGGATATATTTCTGGTTCAGGAGGACTTTCTCGTCCTTGAACTTTTTCAGATAGCCATCCACAATCTTGGGGATGATCGCTTCGGGTTTGCCTTCGGCGCGCACGCGCTCGCTTACGGCTTTGGTTTCGGCTTCAAGAACTTCAGCGGGAATGTCCGCTTCGGAGATGTAGGTGGGCTGGGCGGCGGCAATCTGCAGAGCGATTTCGTGCGCCAGCTCCTGGAAAGAAGCCGTCTTGGCGACGAAATCGGTTTCGCAGTTGAGCTCGACCATCACAACCAGGCGGCCTTCGCTGTGGACGTAAACTTCCAGGCGGCCTTCCGAGGCGACGCGGTCCGCGCGTTTTTCAGCGGTTTTGAGGCCTTTTTCGCGCAGTTCCATCATTGCCTGTTCCATATCCCCATTGGATTTCTCCAGGGCGGAACGGCAGTCCATAATTCCGCAGCCGGTCTTCTCGCGGAGTTCTTTGATCATGTCAATCGTGATTTGCATAGTTATCCTTACTCTTTACGCAAGCAATCTCGCGTCTGGTTTATTTGCTTAGTTTCGGTTCAGGCTTCCACCGCGGAAGTTTCGTCGGATTCCGGCTCTTCTTTGGCGGGGATTTTGGCGAGGGTTGCGTCCCCGAGCAGTTCGTCATCGCCCAGTTCGATGTCTTCGTCGATCTTGCGGGAAATAACAGAGCGGGATTCGGGCTGTACTTCTTCGACTTCCTCGTCCTTGCGCATCAAGCGGCCTTCTTCGACGGCGTCAGCGATGCGGCCGACGATGAGTTTGATGGCGCGGATGGCGTCATCGTTGGATGGGATGACATAATCAATCATACCGGGATTGCAGTTGGTGTCCACCATCGCGATGATCGGGATTTCCTTGATGTAGGCTTCGCGCATGGCGGTTTCTTCACGTTCGATATCCACAATGAAGACCAGGCTGGGCAGCTTATTCATATTGCGGAGGCCGCTCAGGCGGGTTTCCAGACGGGCGATCTCACGCTGGATAATCAAGCCTTCTTTTTTGGTCAATTGATTGATTTCGCCGCTTTCCACCATTTTCTCAAGGCGGGTAAGCTCGACGATACGCTGTTGGATAGTGACCCAGTTGGTCAGGGTGCCGCCCAGCCAGCGCTGATTGACGTAAGGCATGCCGCAGCGTTCGGCTTCTTCCTGGATGGTTTCCTGTGCCTGGCGTTTGGTGCCGACGAACAGGATAGTGCCGCCGGCAGCGACCGTATCGCGCACTTTGTTGAAGGCTTCATCCAGCAGTTTGACCGTTTGCTGCAGGTCGATGATGTGGATACCGTTGCGTTCCGTGAAGATGTACGGACGCATTTTGGGGTTCCATTTGTTGGTACGATGTCCGAAGTGGACGCCGCTCTCGAGGAGCGCTTTCATAGATACAGCGGGTGACATAAATACTCCTTTGCGTTATGCCTCCGCCCGGTTTTGCGGCTGCTCCAAACCCTTGCGGGCACGCGGGAGCGCCTGTACCGTGGCGTGTGTAATAAGTGTCTCAGGCTATTGCCAGAGCGACCCAAAGTATACCATATATTTATGTCAAGGGCGGCTGCCTTGACACGGCCTTGACACGTTGTCTTGACACTGCCTTGACATCTGGTGTAGGGGCCGAATACGATCGCTTCCCCAGGGGCGAGGTACCCGCAGGGCGGATTCTTTGCCTTCCCTTGGGGAAAGGTAGCCGCAGGGTTGATTCTTTGCCTTCCCTTGGGGGAAGGTACCCGCAGGGCTGATTCTTTGTCTTCCTCCTGGGGGAAGGTACCCGCAGGGCGGATCGTTTGCCTTCCCTTGGGGAAAGGTAGCCGCAGGGTTGATTCTTTGCCTTCCCTTGGGGGAAGGTACCCGCAGGGCTGATTCTTTGCCTTCCCTTGGGGGAAGGTGCCCGCAGGGCGGAAGAGGGTCTTTTGATTCCCTCTTCAGCCTCGCTTACGCTCGCCAGCTTCCCCTCAGTGGAAGCCTTATATTCAGTCAGTATCGCTTACGCTCGCCAGCTTCGCCTTCAGCCCGCAAGCAGCCCCAAGGGAAAATCAAGGCAGGCGCATCCCCTGCGCAGCTGCCAGATTCCGGACTCGTGCTATAATCCCTGAAAATTCACAACAAGGTTTTGCTTCGATGCGATTCTTAATTACCGGTGGGGCTGGCTTTCTCGGGACGGCGCTCAGCAACCGCCTCGCCCGTCAGGGGCATTTTGTGCGCGTGTTGGACGATGCTTCCACCGGCGACCCCACCCGCTTGCTGCCAGAAGTCGAATTCACCAAGGGCGATATCAACGATAAACCCCTGCTCTGGACGCTTTTGCAGGATGTGGACTGCGTCTATCACCTCGCAGCCAGGGTGTCCGTGCCCGAATCCCAGCTTTTCCCACGGGATTACAACCTCGTGAACGTAGGCGGCACAGTCACATTGATGGAAGCAATTCGCGATACAAAGGTGCGGCGCGTGGTATTGGCCTCTTCCGGCGCGGTCTACGGTGAGCAAGACAGCATCCCCTACAAAGAAAGCGCAGAAGTCCATCCGGGTTCGCCTTACGCCGTGTCCAAGCTGGCAGCGGAATACTACGTGCGCACAATTGGCGCGCAGTGCGGCGTGGAAGCGGTGTGTTTGCGCGTCTTCAACGCCTACGGGCCGGGTCAGCGCGTTCCTCCCTTCCATCCGCCAGTGGTGCCAAATTTCCTGAAGCACGCTCTGACCAACGGTTCGATTGTGCTGCACGGAGACGGCAGCCAGACCCGCGATTATGTTTTCGTGGACGATGTGGTCAACGCGATGGTGACCTCCGCCACAGCCAGCGCAGTGGACCAGCAGATTATTAATATTGGCAGTGGGGTAGAGACCAGCGTGCGCGAGCTCGCGCGGTTGGTGGTGCAGGCGGCTGGCACCAAACCGGAAGAAATTATTAACCCGCACAAATCCGGCGGCTCGGACCGCATGTGCGCGGATATCAGCAAAGCTTACGAAAAGCTCAATTTTCTCCCGCTTATTCCCCTGGAAGTGGGCTTGCGCCTGACGCTTGAACGCGACCCGCAATTCCAGAAATGATTCTCCCGCGCGACTTTTATTCCTGTTCCGCCGTTACATGCGCGCCGCGCCTGATTGGCTGCCGCCTGGTGCGCGTTCTGGACGGCCTGCGCCTGGCGGGGATTATCACCGAAACTGAAGCCTACCAGGGCGAAGAAGACCAGGCCTGCCATGCCCGTTCCGGACGGACCGCGCGCACGGAACCGATGTACGGGCAACCCGGGCATGCCTATGTGTACTTCACCTACGGCATGCATTGGCTGCTCAACGCGGTGGCAGACGCGCCCGGCACCCCCGCCGCGGTGCTCATCCGCGCTATTTTCCCGGTGGAAGGGATCCAAGGCATGGCCGAACTCCGTCCGATGCTCGCCGGCCAGACGAACTGGCTGAATGGACCCGCCAAACTGGCGCAAGCGCTGGGCATTGATGGGAACCTGAACCGGGCGGACTTATGCTCCGCGCAAAGCGGGCTGTATATCGAGGAAGCTATCAGGGTTCCGCAAGGCGCGCTGAGAACGGACGCGCGGGTGGGGATTAGCAAGGTTCCGGAACCCTGGCGCAGTATGCCCTGGCGCTGGCAGCTGGACCCGGACTACCTGCGTAGGGCGTTGGCGTGAAGCAGCCCGAAAAAAACAGCAGCAGAAGCTATAATAAAGACAAGAACCCGAGAGGAAACTTTACCCAGCTATGTTAGGAAAAAAGAAAGCCGTCCCGAATTTCATCGCCGAACCCAGCGCGGAGCGGGTCACCTCCGTCATTGGTCCGGGCATCATCTGGACCGGGGACCTGCGCGGAAAGGGCGGCATCCGCATTGAAGGTACAGTGGATGGGGAAATCGCGGTGCAGGGGCTGGTCGTGATCGGGGAAAGTGGAAAAGTGAACTGCCGCACATTGCAGGCAGAACGGCTGATCGTGGCTGGGGCGGTGAAAGGCAATATTTCCTGCGGCAAGCTCGAAATTCGCGCCACCGGTCGAATATGGGGCGACGTGGTCACCACTTCCTTCAGCAGTGAGGATGGGGCTTTCCTGCGCGGGCAAATGCGCATGGAAGATAAGGTCGAAATCACGGGCACAGACTTAGACCCGCGCTCGGAAGCGCTGGAAAACCAGCCGATAGACATTACGCCAGAAGAAGAATAATTCAGAAATTCCAGGAAGAGCGTGGCGGTTCGGGCTGCTCCAACAGGATTGTGACAGGCCCGTCATTTCTCAGGTCCACCAGCATATGCGCTCCGAAAATGCCTGTTTGCGCGTTTATGCCCATCGCCTGCAGGGATTCCACGAAAAGCGCGCACAAGGGTTCAGCCAGCTCCGGTTTGGCAGCGCCGGTGAAAGACGGCCGGCGTCCGCGGCGGGTATCCGCGTAGAGGGTGAACTGCGAGACCGCGAGTACCTCCCCGTTCACATCCAGGCAGGAGAGGTTCATCTTCCCGGCGGCGTCCTCAAAGATGCGCAGGTTGGCAACCTTTTCTGCCAGCGTCTGCGCGTCCGCCCCGGTATCGCTCGGCGAAACGCCTATCAACACCACCAAACCCCGTTGGATGCTGGCGACCAGCTTGTTATCAACATTTACCTGTCCGCGGGAGACTCTCTGAACGACTGCGCGCATTGCCTTCCTCCTGTACCTTTGCTCTGATTATACCTTTGCCAGCACGCCGCAAGCGCAGCGAGACAGATGATTGTCACAAAATTTACCCCTGCCCTTCATGCTTAAATATTGTATAGGTAAGCCCTGGCGTTCAAGGTATCCTGAAAATGCTAAAACCGCCAGTCGGAGCGCTGGCAGACGCGGCGCATTAGCGGGGGTTATAATACCCGCATGACTAACCCCGATATTACATTGCCTACCTATGTGGATACCCCGGCGCTGCTGGAACAGATGCTCCGGGAACTTCGCCAGTCCCCGGCGCTGGCGATAGACACGGAATCCAACAGCCTGCACGCCTATCAGGAGCAGGTCTGTCTGATTCAGATTTCCACGCGCGAGCAGGATTATCTGGTGGACAGCCTGGCGCTGCCGGACCTCAGCGCGCTTGGCGGCGTTTTTGCGGACGCGAACACGCAAAAAGTATTTCATGCCGGCGATTACGACCTGACCTGCCTCAAGCGCGATTATGCTTTTCAGTTCGCGAACGTCTTTGACACGATGCTGGCGGCTTCCGCGCTGGGGGAAGAAAGCCTGGGTTTGGCGGGTCTGCTGGAAAAATACCTGGATGTACACATCGACAAGAAATACCAGCGCGCCGATTGGGGCAAGCGACCCATCAAGGCGGAAATGCTGCGCTATGCCCAGATGGATTCGCATTACCTGCTGGCCCTGCGCGATGTTTTGACCCCCCAGTTGGCAAAGCTGCAGCGACTGGCAATCGTGTTGGAAGACAGCGCCGCCCTGGCAAGCCAAACCCCCGCGATGAAGAACCACTCGGAGGACTTCTGGCGCGTGAAAGGCATCAACGGGATGAAACCCCCGGCGCTCAGCCTGCTGAAGCAGCTTAACCACCTGCGCGAAAACCTGGCAAAAAGCCAGAACCTGCCGCCGTTTAAGATACTGAGCGACGCCGCGCTGGTGGAAATCGCGAACACGCAGCCGCACTATATCGAAGAACTGAACTTGCTCCCGTCGCTCTCGGTGGGGCAGGTGCGCCGCTATGGTAAGGAATTGATGCGCATAGTCGAGCAGTGGCGCAAAGCGCCCGGCAAAGTGAGCAAGCCGCGCAGCCAGGCGCCCAGCGACGCGGTGCTGCGGCGGAGGGAAATTTTGGGCGAATGGCGCAAACAAAGCGGCTTGAAGCAAGGCTTGCCCTCCAATGTCATTCTCCCGCGCGATCTCCTGGAGAAAATCGCCCAGGCAGAGCTGAAGGACCTGGACGCACTGCGCGGCCTGATGCTGGGCAGCCCCAGCCGCTTTGAGATGTATGGCGAAGCCATTTTTGAGTTGCTTAGAGAGGAGCAAATATGAAGCTGCATATTTTTGGCGCAGCGCAGACCGTCACCGGGTCGATGTACCTTTTAGAGCATGAGGGCCGAAAATTACTGCTGGACTGCGGCATGTTCCAGGGGAAACGCGATCAAACTTACCAGGTGAACCTGAACTTTCCATTCAAGCCGGCGGATATTGACGCGATGATCCTTTCTCACGCGCACATCGACCACAGCGGCAACATCCCAAACCTGGTTCGCCAGGGCTACAAAGGCTGGATTTACGCTACCAACGCCAGCGTGGACCTGGCGGATATCATGCTGCGCGACAGCGGTCACATTCAGGAAAGCGACCTGCGCTACGTCAACAAAAAGCGCCGGAATAAAGGACAGCCCCCCATGGAGCCGCTCTACACCCAACGGGACGCCATCGAAGCGATGCCGCAGTTTCGGTCAGTGTGGTATGAACAGGCGTTCGAGCCCATCCCGGGGGTGATCGCGCGCCTGTATGACGCCGGGCACATCCTTGGGTCATCCGCGGTTGCCCTGGATTTCCAGGAAAACGGCCAAAGAAAGCGCTTCTGGTTTTCGGGCGATATTGGCAGGCTGGATGCGCCCATTCTGCAGGACCCGGTGATGCCTGACAATGTCGATACGCTTCTGATGGAGTGCACCTACGGGGATAAGAAGCACGAAAGGTTGGAGGACGCCTATGACGAGTTTGTGGACGCGGTTAATCGCACAGTGAAGCGCGGCGGCAAAGTGATTGTGCCGGCTTTCGCGGTCGGGCGCACGCAAAACCTGAGTTACATGCTCAGCGAAGCCATTGACAACGGCGATATCCCGGACGTACCGGTCGTCGTCGACAGCCCCCTGGCGGTGAACGCCACGGATTTGTACCGCAAACACACCGAGTGTTTTGATGAAGAAACCTGGCAATACATTGCCGAGCACCGCATGCAGGGTCTGGACTTTGACAACCTGATTTTCACGCGCAGCGTGGACGAATCCAAAGCGCTGAACGAATACAACGGTCCCATGGTGATCATCTCGGCTTCGGGCATGGCGGAAAGCGGGCGCATCCAGCACCACCTCGCCAACAACATCGAGGATGGGCGCAACACTATCCTGATTATCTCCTGGCAGGCTCCGGACACGCTGGGAAGGCGTCTGGCGGACCAGGAACGCAAGGTGCGCATTTTTGGGGATGAGTATTACCGCAAGGCGGAGGTCGTCACCATTGGCGGTCTCAGCGCGCACGCCGGGCAGGATTTGCTGGTGCAGTACGCGCTGGCGAGCAAGGAGACGCTCAGGCAGCTTATCCTGGTGCACGGCGAAGAAAAAGCCGCGAACGCCCTGAGGGAACGGCTGGCAGAGCACCCG
>JBCFBH010000035.1:0-18934 GCA_038562595.1 Anaerolineaceae bacterium | reverse complement strand
GGTCGGCATTTGGGACACGAACGCCTACGCTCCGCTGCCCTTCTTCAATGCGGTGGGAAGCGCTTTGCAGACCTTTGCCTATCAAGGCCAACAAACGCTATTACTGCCGTACAATCTCATCACGGGCAGTGTTTCCGGGGAGGACGCGCGCCTGGTCGGGATTAAAGGCATCTTCGACATCTTCAGCAACGCCAGCGAACTGGACCAGTCCAGCGCTGTAGCCGCCGCGACGCCGCTGCCGGTTTTCCGCCTGTCGGTCATCAGCACTGTGTCCATCGCGCTCGGGCTCACCAACCTGCTGCCCATTCCCGCGCTGGACGGCGGGCAAATCCTGTTCCTGCTGCCGGAGTTCCTGTTCAAAAAGCGCATCCCGCAAAAAGTAGCTAACACGATTAATTCCATATTTTTCCTGCTCTTGATTGGGCTGATGGTTTTCATCACAGTGCAGGACTTTCTCAATCCCATCATCCAACCTTAGCACGGAGCTATTATGCAGAAAGAAAACACCATCGCCGAAGTCATTCAGGCTTTACTGGATACCGAAAAGGCTTTCCCTGCCAACCTGCTGTACGCCTTCTCGGACCTGGAACCGCGTGAATGTTCGCAGCTTTTAGAAATTTGGGGCCAAATCCCGCTCCAGCGCCGGCGCGCGCTGTTGGAAGACCTGAGTGAAATGGCTGACCGCGACAACCTGATGCTTTTTGAGGAAGTGGGACGCATCGCCCTGGAAGACAGCGACCCCCAGGTGAAAGTTTCCGCCATCGACCTGCTCTTTCAGGCGGACGATACCCGACTGCTGCCCAGATTCCTGAGCCTGCTGAAAGACAACGAGAGTGAAGACGTGCGCGCGGCTGCCGCCAACGTATTGGGGCCTTATGTCTGCCTGGGTGAATACGACCGCATCCACGCGAACGTGCTCCGGCGCGTTGAGAACGCCCTGCTGCAAGCCTACCACGAGGACGCCTCCGAGCTTGTGCGCCGCCGCGCGCTGGAATCCCTCGGATATTCCAGCAGCGAAGAGGTGCCCGAACTGCTGCGAGCCGCCTGCGCCCGGCCGGAGACAGCCTGGCTGGAAAGCGCGTTATTTGCCATGGGGAAATCCGCGGATGAGCAGTGGAAAGATATCGTGCTGGCGCACCTGAAAGATGATAACCTGCCGGTGCGTTTGCAGGCCGTGCACGCTGCGGGCGAGCTGGCGCTGGCGGACGCGCGCGCTGCGCTGCTGCGCGTTTTGGATCGCGAGTTTGACATCATCGAGCTGCGCCGCGAAGCCATCTGGGCGCTCTCCCAGATTGGCGGCGAAGGCGTGGAAAACGCGCTTGAGCGCCTGCTGGAGCGCGTGGAGGATGATGAGGATATTGACCTGTTGGAAGAAGCCCTGGACCAGCTTAACTTCACGGAGGAAAAAGAGACCTTCAATCTGCTGGATATGCGCCTGGATGAGGACGCTGGCGCGGAAAGCTTCCTGGGACTGGTTCACGAGGACGAAGAAGGCTGGGAAGGGCACGGCTACGACCCACAGGAATGGAACGCCTACACCAGCGATGAAGACTTCGGCCTGGACCTCGAAGACGAGGATGACCTGGACGACGACGAATTTGACGATGACGACCTGCTTTAGAGGGCAGGCGACGCAAAGGACCCGCATTGGACGAGAATCCCGCGGCTAACCAACGCTTGCATGTGCTCGTGGAAGGGCACGTGCAGGGGGTTGGTTTCCGCTATTTCACGTTGGAGCAAGCCCGCAGGCTGGGTTTATCAGGCTGGGTGCGCAATCTACCCGGCGGCGCCGTGGAAGCTGAAGCCGAAGGACCGCGCGAGAATTTGCTCGCCTTCCTGGAGGCTTTGGCTGAGGGCCCGGCCGGCGCGGTGGTTCGGCGCGTCAGACCAGAGTGGCTGCCGGCCAGCGGTGGGGATTTCCGTTTTCGCGTGCGGATTTACGATTAGAGCTCAGTCGTCCCTGCCTGCCAGCAGGTCCTGCTTTTTCCACGGCGGCAGGTTGGAATTATCCGCGAGCAGCGCGCGCAGCTCGTAAATCTGGTCGCGCAGCATGGCGGCGCGCTCAAACTGCAGTTCGGAAGCGGCGGCACGCATTTGATTTTCCATCTCCCGCAGCATCTTTTCCATTTCCCTGGCTTCCATCTTTGCTGCCAGTTCGCGCGCGTTCCTGCTGGCTGGTTGTTCCACGCCCGCGGCGCTGGCCAGCTGGTCGGTGATATCGCGCACGGCTTTGGTGATGCCCACCGGCGAGATGTGATGCTCGGTGTTGTAGGCTTCCTGCTTGGCGCGCCTGCGGTTGGTTTCGTCAATCGCTTTGGTCATCGCGTCGGTCATTTTATCGGCGTAGAGGATGACCTCGCCGTTGATGTGGCGCGCCGCGCGCCCGAAGTTCTGGATGAGCGCGGTGGAGGAACGCAAAAAGCCTTCTTTGTCCGCGTCCAGGATGGCCACCAGCGAAACCTCGGGCAGGTCCAGCCCCTCGCGCAGCAGGTTGATGCCCACCACCACGTCGAACACGCCGGTGCGCAGGTCGCGCAGGATTCCGACCCGGTCCAGGGTTTCAACCTCAGAGTGCAGGTAGTGCACCTTGAAGCCCATCTCCAGCAGGTAGTTGGCCATGTCTTCCGCCATGCGCTTGGTGAGGGTGGTCACCAAGGCGCGTTCGCCTTTTTCCACGCGTTTGCGCAGCTCCCCAATCAGGTCGTCAATCTGCCCCAGAGTGGGGCGCACGCTGATTTGCGGATCCAGCAGGCCGGTCGGGCGGATAATCTGCTCCACCACCTGTCCGGCTTTGCCCATCTCGTAGGGCCCGGGGGTAGCGCTGGTGTAGAGCGTGGTGCCCATCATTTTCTCAAATTCGGGGAACTTGAGTGGGCGGTTATCCAGCGCGGAAGGCAGCCTGAAGCCGTACTCGACCAGGATTTCCTTGCGGGAGCGGTCGCCGTTGTACATGCCGCGCAGCTGCGGCACCATCATGTGCGATTCGTCCAGCACCAGCAGGTAGCGCGAGGGCATAAAGTCCAGCAGGGTCCAGGGCGGGGTGCCCGCGGCGCGCTGGTCGATATGGCGGGAATAGTTTTCGATGCCGGCGCAGGAGCCGACCTCGCGCAGCATTTCCAGGTCGTAGCGGGTGCGCTGTTCCAGGCGCTGAGCTTCCAGCAGGCGCCCTTCGCGCTTGAAGTATGCCAGGCGCGCCTCCAGTTCAGCTTCGATATCCGCCAGGGTCATCTCCATGCGGGATTCTTCGGTGATGTAATGCTTGGCGGGGTAGATTTCCACCTGGTCCGGCGCTTCTATCACCTCGCCGGTCAGGCGGTTCAGGCGCGTGATGGATTCGACCTCATCGCCAAAGTAGCTGACGCGCACGGCTTCGCGTTCGCTGTAGGCCGGCAGGATTTCGAGCGTATCCCCGCGCAGGCGGAACACGCCCGGCTTGAGCTCCACGTCGTTGCGCTGGTACTGGATATCCACCAGCTGCCTGAGGAGCGCGTTGCGGCGGTAGATTTTGCCCTTCTGGATGGTGAGTACGCTTTTGCCGTAGGCCTCCGGGTCGCCCAGGCCGTAGATGGCGGACACAGACGCGACGATAATCACATCCTGGCGGGACATCAGGCTGGTGGTGGCCGAGAGGCGCAGGCGCTCGATATCCTCGTTGATATCGGTCTCTTTTTCGATGTACAGGTCGCGGCGGGGGATGTAGGCTTCGGGCTGGTAGTAGTCGTAGTAGGAGACGAAGTATTCCACCGCGTTATTGGGGAAGAATTCGCGGAACTCGGCGTAGAGCTGGGCAGCCAGGGTTTTGTTGTGGGTCATCACCAGCGTGGGGATTTGCAGCTGCTGGATGACGTTGGCGACTGTGAAGGTTTTGCCGGTGCCGGTGGCGCCCAGCAATACCTGGTCGCGCAGGCCTTTTTGGATGCCTGCGACGAGCTGGCGGATGGCTTCGGGCTGGTCTCCGGTGGGTTGGTAGGGGGCGTGGAGTTCAAAATCCATGCGGATATTATAGCTGATTGGGGGGAGGATTCGGCTTACCTTGGGGGCTGCTTGCGTGCCGTAGGTTAAGCTGGCTCCCGCCGCGCAACGGACGGGAGACTGAAGAGAGTGTAATTTCTCCAACCACCAAACACACTCTCCCCCGCTGCGCGGACCCTCCCTCGAGGGAGGGCTAAGGAAAGGGCTTCTCCAGGGAGAAGCTGGCGAGCGCAGCGAGACTGAAGAGGGTCTTTTAGCTTTCCATATAAATGCTTGCGTGCCGTAGGCTAAGTTAGCTCCCGCCGCGCAACGGACGGAAGACTGAAGAGAGTGTAATTTCTCCAACCACCAAAAACACTCTCCCCCGCTGCGCGGACCCTCCCTCGAGGGAGGGCTTTGAATTGGGCTTCCTCGGGGGGCTGCTTGTGTGCTTTGCGCTTCCCTTGGGGGCTGCTTGCGTGAATTGGGCTTACTCGGGGGGCTGCTTGCGTGACTTGGGCTTCCCTGGGGGGAAGCTGGCGAGCGCAGCGAGACTGAAGAGGGTCTTTTAGCTTTCCATATGAATGCTTGCGTGCCGTAGGCTAAGCTGGCTCCCGCCGCGCAACGGACGGGAGACTGAAGAGAGTGTAATTTCTCCAACCACCAAAAACACTCTCCCCCGCTGCGCGGACCCTCCCTCGAGGGAGGGCTTTGAATTGGGCTTCCCTGGGGGGAAGCTGGCGAGCGCAGCGAGATTGAAGAGGGTCTTTTAGCTTTCCATATGATTGCTTGCGTGCCGTAGGCTAAGCTGGCTCCCTCCGTGCAACGGACGGAAGACTAAGAAGGTTCCTGCCAACAATCTGCTCTATAATCAACTAATGACGAAGAATAAACTAACTCCCTTAGCCCAAAAACTACGGCGTGAAGCAACCCGAGAAGAAAACCGCCTTTGGTATGATTTTTTGTCTCCTTATCCAGTCAGGTTCAGAAGGCAGGTGGTGATTGGCAAGTACATCGTCGATTTCTACTGCTCCTCAGCGAAGCTGGCTATTGAACTGGATGGCGGCCAACATTTTGAAGACGCTGCCTTTACCCGGGATGGCGAAAGAACGCAATGGATGCAGGACAATGGAATTCATGTGCTGCGATTCTTGAATTCAGAAATCTGGAATAATTTTCCTGAAGTTTGCGCTGCTATTGACTCCGCAGTCAAAGCACATCCGGTTTGATAGTTAATTCGGAAAACACACTCTCCCCCGCTGCGCGGACCCTCCCTCGAGGGAGGGCTGTGAATTAGGCTTCCTCGGGGGGCTGCTTGCTTGACTTGGGCTTCCCTGGGGGGAAGCTGGCGAGCGCAGCGAGACTGAAGAGGGTGTAATTTCTCCAACCACCAAACACACTCTCCCCCGCTGCGCGGACCCTCCCTCGAGGGAGGGCTGTGAATTAGGCTTCCTCGGGGGGCTGCTTGCGTAACTTGGGCTTCCCTGGGGGGAAGCTGGCGAGCGCAGCGAGACTGAAGAGGGATATGAAAGAACCCTCATCCGCCGTGCGGGTACATTACCCCAAGGGAAGGTTGATTATACTTCTGAAATTTCTCGCCGATTGGGAGACTGACGAGAACGTACAGAAGGTGTAAGAACGGGGATAATGGTTGGTAGAGCCCCTCACTAGCTGGGAAGCTTTTAAGAAAACGGACCAGTTTCTTGCCCTAATATATCCATTAGTCTCTTGGTCGGAATTTGTAATATCGCGCAAGCGTTCAATAAACTTAGTCGTTCGAAATGAGAGAAATACCCTTTATATAAGCTGTCTCTGCAATAAGCGCGTCGATAAGATTACTGGCTTTCACTTTATACTGATTAAGGTGGCCAAGAATTAGTTCGGCTCTAAATTTTTATCTTAGTTAAGAGAAACTGTTAACTGATCATCATCCAACTCTAATTCTAAGTCATCAAGTTCGTCGTTCTCTATTAATTGCTCTTGGCGGATAATCGGTTTACCAGTGGCCTTTTCAATTCTCTCCAGTAACGCTTCACGTCTGCTTTTAAAAAAGCCTTCAAAGTCATCGATGCGAATTTTGTTAACGTCTATCGCGTGTGAGATAAGGATTTCATTTTGCCGGTCAACAGTTACATTCCCAGTTTCGCGAAGTTTATGTAAGTAAATGCTAGGTGCGTTTCCGCCAATAATTCTATTCGTCTGGTAGGAAAGAGCAGTTTTATTTATGATTGAATCGTACTTTTTCTTATCGATATTCGCTTTTTCACACCAGGCTTTTGGAAAAATATGGTGAATATCTAGTTGATTTTCAAAAAAGGTACTAACGTGAACTGGGACACCTGTGCGAAAGTCAAGGCATTGATCTCGGAGTAAAAGATTAAACACACCTTTATAAGCTGCGCTATTTCGACTTCGTAATGTGTCTAGGCGCCCCGGAACAAAATTTGAGTCAATTACCGTGGTAGGCTCAGGTCCAGATTTGATCCAGTTTAGGACATCGACTAAGTCCTTAGCAAATCGAGTTTCTATCGCGCCGCCATACAACTCACCAAAGACGCCGCACCAATACCATTTAGCAATCTTTGAATTGGCTACATCAGTATCTTCATGGGCGGGTAACAGGGCTAATATTGCAGCGAGAGGAACTATCTGGGTGGTATAAGGTAGGTCACGGTCAATAAATATATTTTGTTGGAATAAGAATTTGGCCGCCTTTGCAAATCCTTCTGTAGCGTCATCAACATATGCTTTGTAGTCTGATAATTCAAGTTTTAGGATATCCGCTCGTTTACAACTAACTGCGACTTGAGCGTTGTGCTTTTTTTTATTAAAGGTATTGAGCAAGGATATGACCTGTAAGAGTTCGTCTGCGCCGACAGATCGGAGAACTCGTTGTAGATGTATTTTGTCCTTTCTTCCGGATGAAGTTTTACGACCTTGATTATCAAGTTGACCTTCCCAATCTTCCCTCAAGTTGTAACCCTCAGCAGCGAAACTAGCTGTTACAAGCTCAAACACAGAAAGTGGAACGCCACCTGTATTCACTTTTTCAAAAATCTGGCAAACTGCGACTTTAGGTGTGCCTCTTAATAGTTTGATTACCGGTACTAGATATTGCTCAAAACGTTTAATAACTTTAGTGTCAAACTCATTAAAAAGTTCGATTTTTTCCTGAGAATAATTCCAGTGACGATAGAAGCCAATCCGCCAATCGGAAGTATTAAACATCTTCGAAATTGGAAAAACCATTTCCTCGTACTCTAATTCAGAGGTTGAAAAATCTTTCAATACCTCATTTCGAAAATTTCTGATTTTCTTGTCTTCTGTAATGCTCAGAATTGCATCTTGCCGATCAATTGTTGGGTTTAATGCGCAATTTATGTCAATATAATACCAGTGCTTGATTTCTTTCTTTCGAAAATCTCTTGTCTTAACTACCTGATTAAGCATAAGTGTTTGAAAAAGTGAGGTTAAACGCTGCTGCCCATCCAGGATAAATCTTTCTGGCTCAATAAACTGATTTAGTTCTACTCCCTCTACCGGTCGGGCTTTAAACTTGACTTGCGGATTTCCATTTTCCAACATCATTAATGCGCCAATTGGGTATGAAAGTGATACACTGGCGAGTAGGCTGAGAATGTGATCATCATCCCAAATCCAACCCCTCTGAAACTCAGGTAATTGATAACCACCCTTAGAGATTGTTTTTAGTATCTCTAGTAACGATTCTTTATCACTAGAAAAAGTGGTGATCATTTCATAGGCTTCTATATTTTCCATATTTGTTTCCTTACCCCTTTGGTTATTTGGCTTATTTATTTTTCTATGTTAGCACAACTCAGTCAATAATTGTGTGGTAGAGCTGTGAAAGAGTCTGATAATTGTTCGGGAGAGCAACGAACGATAATCACTTCTATTTGGCTGCCACCCCAGAATATTTACCCCCCCAACAGATCCAACTGCCCGCTGGAGCCGCCTTTTTCCCTGCGGGCGCGCTTAAAGGTCTGGTTAACCTGCTGAATGGGCGGCATGTCGATTTGTTTTCCATCCAGCAGTTCGGCGATGGTCAGGATCTGCACGCGGGGGTAATCCCTGTTCCAGGTCTCTGAATGATAAAAGCCTGCCTGAGCCGCTTCGGCGCGCATGGGTTTGGAAGCTTCTTCAAGGCTGATAAACACCCCGATTTCAGCTTTCTCACGCTCCAGCACGCCAATCAGGTCGCGAATGTGGCTGACGTTGACATGCGAACCGCCTTTGACAGACAGAATGACCTGTTTAGTCTTCCCGGAATGGTCATCATGGAAGTAGAGCCGACCGTCGATGCCGTGGTCTGCGCCTTTTTTCTGGTCGGCAGGTCTGGCCCCCACCAAGCCCAAAGCCCACCACTGGAACTGGTATTTATCCTGTTCCGCCAGCGATCTGGCGTCATCCACGGTGGTTGGCTCGCCGATAACCTCGTACTGCAGGCTGTCTCCAAAAGCGTCCTCCATGCGGCGTTTAATCAGCCCTATGGCCAGGTGGGTGATATCGATGCCAATCCACTGGCGTCCCAGCTTTTGCGCGGCGGCGATAGCTGTGCCGCAGCCGCAGAAGGGGTCCAGGACTACATCTCCCGGGTTGCTGGAGGCGTTGATGATACGTTCCAGCAGAGCGAGGGGTTTTTGGGTGGGGTAGCCCATACGTTCGACCATAGGCGATCTCAATTGGCTTATGTCTGTCCAGACATCCCCAACTGTAGCCCCAACCTGCTCATCGAGATATCTTTTGAACATTATTCGACCATTAATGCTCGCAGGGAACAGAAGTTTTCCCTGTTCATCAAGCTTCTTCATCGTATCAAGCGAATATCGCCAACCTTTTGGCGGATAATGGTAGCCTTTGTAATCAAACATCAAATTTGGTCGAGGGTTTGGGCTTGCCATGTCTGCAGTATTAAATCGCCGTGCATCAGGAGGAATAACTTGAGTTTCCTTTTCTTTTTTTGTCATCCGTCTCGTTGTACCATCTGGAAATTCCAGGTATGAATACCAATCTCTTAATGTTCTTTCAGAGTGTCCAGTATGTTGAGTGTTGAATGTGTTACCAGCTTTCTTTCGGTAGAAAAGAATGTGATCGCTGGTTGCTGGGAACTGCTTCTTTGCATCATTATGCGTGTCACTGCGCTTCCATGTTATGGCATTACAAAAATTCTCTGCCCCAAATACCATATCCAGCAGCACTTTCAGGTAGTGGCTGGCGGTCGGGTCACAGTGCAGGTACAGGCTGCCGGTGGGCTTTAATACCCGGTGCAGCTCTTTCAACCTCGGCGCCATCATGGTCAGGTACGCCATCATGTTGCTATCGCCCAAAATCAGGTTAAACGCCCGCAACGCGTCCGCTATCGGACCGCCTTTTTCCACCTCGCGCGTGTAGGTGTTAATCGCGTTCTGGTCCCACTGCCAGGTGTCCTCAAATGCCTGTATCTGCGCGCTGGACTGCTTGCCGTCCTTCTGCGCGAATAGCACATTGTAATTGGCGTTGGAATTGAAGGGCGGGTCCAGGTAAATCAAATCCACCGATTCATCCTTGATATGCCGTTGCAGAATCTCAAGGTTATCCCCATAATACAGCGTATTCATTGCTTCCACTCCCATTTATTACAGCTGGTTAAATAAATTATACCAGCCCCCCGTGTCCTTCTCGCTTTTTCCTATCCATTTCATCTCTACTTTATGTTTGACATTCGCCCTTTTTCCCTGTAAACTGAATCTAATAGTCAGTTATGTTCAAAGGAGCAATTCATGGCATTCAGCTTTAAAAACTCTAAAGGTAAGGAATACTTTCTCCATATGAAGAAAGTCGTCCGCGCCAGCGGCAAAGCAACCGAACTGTATTACTTCTCCACAGACCTGCGCCAAGGCGAAACAGTGGACGCCGTCCCGGCTGGCAAATTCGTCATCGAGCTGCCCTCCGGCCTGCCGGTCCTCAAGAAAAAGTAACCCTCCGCCCGACGCCCTTTCAAACCGGCAGGCTCTCTGCCGGTTTCCTATTTCCCCAAACTGGCACAATTCTTGCAAGCTAAACAGCAAGATTTGCGCACGATTGGAGAAGACCTATGTCAAAAAAGATTCTATTTTTCACCGCGCTGTTCCTGCTGCTCATCACGGCGCTTTCGGCCTGCCAGCGCCCGTACTCCAAGGCGCCTGTGGCTACCCCCCAGGTGATTGATTCCGCCAGCACACCCCTGCCCGTGGACCAGCAGATTCTGAACGCCACGATGACCGCCCAGGCGATTATGGAAAAATTCAACCAGCCCACCGTGATGGTCACCAATGAGCAGGGCACGCCCATGGTCGCTACCGCAGCTGGCATCTTGCTGCCCACCAACACGCCGGTGCCCAACCCGACCGCCACACCGCTGCCGCCCACGCCCATGATGACCCGCCCGCTGACGCACACTGTGCAGTCCGGCGAGACCATCTACTGCCTGGCTCGCCGCTACGACGTGGACCCGGAGGAGATGCGGGCGCTGAACAACTACAACAGCTGGCTGAGCGTGGGGGATGTGTTGGATGTGCCGCAGAGCGGCAGCTGGCCAACCGAAGACCGCGCGCAGCTGCCCCACCCGGATACCTGGACCGTTTCCGCTGGCGAAACCGTGTACAGCATCGCCTGCGAGTATGGCGACGTCTGGCCTGAGGCCATTATCGCCGTGAACGGCCTGAGCGCGCCTTATGACCTGCAGCCTGGGCAGGTGCTGCAGATTCCGTAGCCCTTTGTTTGAGCCTGATAACCGGAGGACGCGCGCGCCCTCCGGTTTTTGTTTTTCCGGGGCAGGCACAGGCTGAACGCAGCGCGCACGCAGGCAGCTTTCGGGTAGAATCAGCGGGTAGCGAGCAAATCTGGTTCACCAAAGACGTTCGGGCGAGAAAGCCTGAAAGGAAATTATGAAATCACACGAAATCCTCTCGAGCGAAACTGTATTGACGGCGCATGCCTTCGACGTGGTCAAAATTCGCTTTCGGCTGCCGGATGGACGCGAGCGCGACTATGACCTGGTGGACCACGCCAACGCGGTGACCCTGCTGCCCGTGACGGCGGAGGGGGATGCGCTGCTGGTGACGCAGTACCGCATCGGCTCGGAAGGCATGCTCCTGGAACTGCCGGCGGGCGTGATGGACCCGGGCGAGCAGCCCCTGGAAAGCGCGCGGCGGGAACTGCGCGAGGAGACTGGCATGGACAGCGCGGAGCTTATCGCGCTGGGCGGGTTTTTTATGGTGGCGGGCTACTCCAACGAGTATATGCACGCGTATCTGGCGCTGGACCTGCACGAGGCGCCGCTGGAACAGGACGAGGATGAATTTTTGGAGCTTGAGCGCCTGCCGCTGGGGGAGCTTTACCGCAGAGCCTGGGCGGGGGAGCTGAAGGACGGCAAGACCCTGGTGACGCTGATGCTGGCGCTGCCGGAGCTGGGCCGGCGCTTCCCGGGGCTGCTGGCAGGGTTCAGCGGTCCGCGGGGGGGATGAGGTTTTTTGCTTTTCCGTGGTGCAGAAACCCGACAAGTCGCTTGCGGCATCCCGTTCAGATGGAGGGGCGGAATTAGCGATTTCTGCCAGACGGGTGAGGGCTGGCACGCTTTGCCTTCAGCAATGATGGTCGGCAGGCAGGCTGTGCGCTCCCGATGGGAGCTTCTATCATCGCGCAGCAATTTCGACTTGAGAGGCTGCGCTCCTGCCAAAATCAAAAGGTTCCCCGCAAATTTGTGAAAATAAGATACAATAAGTCAGGAAATTCAAGCCACTCACGCGGGTGGTTGTTAAGTGTGAGACAAAACAAGTTCCCGGAAATAAGCCAGGGCAATTTAAGGAGATAACGAATGAAACATCAAATGGTCATGACCGACGGCAATGAAGCGACAGCGTATGTCGCTTATCGCCTGAATGAAGTGATTGCGATTTACCCAATTACACCGAGTTCGGGGATGGGTGAATACGCCGATCAATGGATGGTGGAACGCGTCCCGAACCTGTGGGGCTCAATCCCTTCTGTGGTTCAGATGCAGTCCGAAGGCGGAGCAGCAGGCGCTGTGCACGGCGCGCTGCAGGCAGGCGCGCTTTCCACGACCTTTACCGCCTCCCAGGGTCTGTTGTTGATGATCCCGAACATGTACAAAATTGCCGGCGAGCTGACCTCCACGGTCTTCCATATCTCCGCGCGCTCCCTGGCGGCACAGGCGCTCTCCATCTTTGGCGATCACCAGGATGTGATGGCCTGCCGCGCCACCGGTTGGGCGATGCTCTCCAGCGGCTCCGTGCAGGAAGCGCAGGACTGCGCCCTGATCAGCACCGCCGCGACCTTGCGCTCGCGCGTGCCTTTCCTGCATTTCTTTGACGGTTTCCGCACCTCCCACGAAGTCAACAAAATTGAACGCATCGCGGATGAAGAATTGCGCGCGATGATCGATGATGAAATGATCATCGAACACCGCAAACGCGCCCTGACGCCCGACGCGCCCGTTGTGCGCGGCACCGCCCAGAACCCGGATGTGTACTTCCAGGGGCGTGAAACTGTAAACAAATACTACGACGCCTGCGTCGGCATCGTGGAACAGGAAATGGAAAAGTTTGGCAAGCTGACCGGACGCCCCTATCACATCATGGAATATTGCGGCGCTCCCGACGCGGAACGCGTGATTATCATGATGGGTTCCGGCGCGCAGACTGCCAGCGAAACCGCTGAACTGCTTGCCAAAAAGGGCGAGAAAGTTGGCGTGATTTATGCGCGTTTGTTCCGCCCATTCTCGGTCAGTCACCTGATGGCTGCCCTGCCCGCGACGGTGAAGAAAATCGCTGTCCTGGACCGCACAAAAGAATCCGGCGCGCTTGGCGAACCGCTTTACCAGGATGTGGTCAATGCTGTGGCAGTAGCGATGGACGATGGCAGCGCGCCCTTCCAGCAAAAGCCGACCATCATCGGCGGGCGGTATGGGCTGTCCTCCAAAGACTTCACCCCCGCAATGGCGAAGGGCGTCTTTGATGAATTGAAAAAAGAACAGCCTAAGCGCCAGTTCACCGTGGGCATCGATGACGATGTCACCCACCTGAGCATCCCCTATGACCCGAGCTTTGAAGCGCTGAGCGATGACGTCATTCAAGCTATGTTCTTTGGTCTGGGTTCCGACGGCACCGTTGGCGCGAACAAGAACTCCATCAAGATCATCGGCGATGAGACCGAAAACCATGCCCAGGGCTACTTCGACTATGACTCCAAGAAGTCCGGCACTGTCACGGTTTCGCACCTGCGTTTTGGTCCCAAGCCAATCAAAGCGCCGTACCTGATTTCGGAAGGCGAAGCCACCTTTGTGGGCTGCCACCAGGTCAGTTTTGTAGACCGCTTTGATATGTTGAAATACGCCCGCAAGAATTCTGTATTTCTGCTGAACAGCATCTACGGTCCCGAGGAAGTCTGGGATACCCTGCCGAAACAGATGCAGCGCGACCTGATTGAAAAGGAAATTGAGTTCTATGTGATTGACGCGTACTCTGTGGCGGAGAAAACCGGCATGGGTCAGCGCATCAATACCATTATGCAGACCTGTTTCTTTGCCATCAGCAAGATTCTGCCCAGGGACGAAGCCATCGCGGCGATTAAACATTCCATCGAGAAAACCTATGGCAAGCGCGGCGAGGCAGTCGTGAACAAGAACTTCGCCGCAGTGGACCAGGCTATCGCGAATATGCACAAAGTAAAAGTTCCCGCCCAGGTCACCAGCACCATCGAGCGCCACAGCCCGGTGCCCGACAATGCGCCTGAATACGTGAAAGAAGTGCTTGGCAAGATTATTGACCGCCACGGCGAGGCTGTGAAGGTCAGCGAAATGCCGGTGGACGGCAGCTTCCCGACCGGCACAACCAAATGGGAAAAGCGCAATATCGCGCTGGAAATCCCGGTGTGGGAACCCGACATTTGTATCCAGTGCGCGCGCTGCTCCTTTGTGTGCCCGCACGCTTCGATCCGGGTCAAACTTTATCCGACCGAACTGCTATCGAACGCGCCGGAAAGCTACAAATCCACCGCTTCCAAGGCGCGCGAATGGAAAGAAGGCTATTCCTGGACTGTTCAGGTGGCGCCCGAAGACTGTACCGGCTGCGGCATGTGCGTCCAGAACTGCCCTGGGAAGGATAAGACCGACCCGAACCGCAAGGCGATTAACATGCGCCCGCAGCCGCCCATCCGCGAACAGGAAATGAAGAACTGGGATTTCTTCCTTTCCCTGCCGATGCTCGACCGCACCACCATCTCCACACACCTGATTAAAAATTCCCAGCTGTTGGAACCGCTATTTGAGTTCTCCGGCGCCTGTGCTGGCTGCGGCGAGACCCCTTACATCAAGCTGGCAACCCAGCTCTTTGGCGACCGCATGGTTATCGCCAACGCCACCGGCTGCTCCTCCATCTATGGCGGCAACCTGCCCACGACTCCCTACACAAAGAATCTGGATGGGCGTGGACCAGCCTGGTCCAACTCACTGTTCGAGGATAACGCCGAATTTGGCATGGGCATGCGCCTTACCATCGACAAACTGGCTGTCTATGCCCGTGAGCTGCTGGCCAAACATGCCCAGCAGGTGGGCGCAGAACTGGCGGATGCCATCCTGAATGCTACCCAGAAATCTGAAGCAGAAATTCAGGAACAGCGCAAGCGTGTCCGCGAACTGAAAGCCGCCCTTGAGGGCCAGACTGATCAGGAACTCAAGAACCTGCTTTCCGTTGCCGATTACCTCGTGCGCAAGAGCGTCTGGATTATCGGCGGCGACGGCTGGGCGTATGATATTGGCTACGGCGGTCTCGATCATGTCCTGGCTTCCGGCCGGGATGTGAACGTGCTGGTCGTGGATACTGAGGTGTACTCCAATACCGGCGGTCAGTCCTCCAAGGCGACCCCGCGCGGTGCGGTAGCGAAATTTGCCGCCGACGGACGCGACAAGCCCAAGAAAGACCTGGGTCTGATCAGCATGAGCTACGGCAACATCTACGTAGCCCACGTGGCTATGGGCGGCAGCGACAACCAAACCCTGAGGGCTTTCGTGGAAGCTGACTCTTACGAAGGTCCATCGCTGATTATCGCCTACAGCCACTGCATCAACCACGGCATCGATATGTCGAAGGGCCTGGTACAGCAGAAGCTGGCTGTGAATTCCGGCGCATGGCCGCTTTACCGCTACGACCCGCGCCTGGCAGAGCAAGGCAAGAACCCGCTCCAGCTGGACTCTAAGGCTCCGAGCATAAAAGTGTCCGAATACGCGTACAACGAGACCCGCTACCGCATGCTGCTGCAATCTGATGAGGAACGCGCGGAAATGCTGATGAAAGCCGCTCAAGCGGACGCGGAACGCCGCTGGTCGCTCTATGAACAGATGGCAGCCATGGACTACTCCCTCGGGACAGACGCAGAAGGAGAAGCGCCGCAGGCGTAGAATGTGTTGACAGGCGCCTTTGGGAGGGAGCTTCTGCATCCCTGCGATTGGAATAAGGCGCGTTAATAAGGTAGAATAAACGATGACGTGTTTACAGGCGTCATCGTTTTTCTATTCTATTACCCTGAGGAGGAAAGATGGCTGAATTGAAGACAAGCTACCTGGGACTGGCGTTAAAGAACCCTTTGGTGGTTGGCGCGTCCCCATTTTCTCTACAGCTTGGTGTTGTAAAACAGCTGGAGGACAGCGGCGCAGCCGCCTTGGTGATGCATTCCCTCTTTGAAGAAGAAGTTACGCACGAAAGCCTGGAACTCGATTACTTCCTGAACAAGGGCACCGAAAGCCAACCCGAAGCGCAAACTTATTTGGTGGAGCCGCGCAATATCGAGAGCATTGCGGATAAATACATTGCTCAGCTGCAAAAAATCAAGCAGAGCGTTGAAATACCCGTCATCGCCAGCCTGAACGGGGTGACCCCTGGCGGTTGGGTGCGCCTGGCGAAGGATTTGCAGGCAGCCGGCGCGGACGCGCTCGAGCTTAATATCTACACTTTGGTAACCGACCCGGCGCTCACCTCGGACCAAATTGAAAAGAGCTATATCAATCTCATCCAGGAAGTTTGCCAGCAAGTGAGCATTCCCGTGACTGTAAAGCTTTCTCCTTACCTGACCTCCCTTCCGCATTTTTTGGCGCGGGCTTATAAGGCTGGTGCGGAGGGATTTGTGCTCTTCAACCGCTTTATGCAGCCAAGCTTCGACATTGAATCGCTGGAGGTGGAACGCAAAGCCCGCCTGAGCACGAACGCGGACCTGGCGCAGCCGACGCGCTGGATCGCTATTGCATCTTCCCAACTGGATGCTGACTTTGCGCTTAGCGGCGGCGTGCACAGCCCGGAAGACATGGTAAAGGCGATTATGGCCGGCGCGAAGGTCACGTACGTCGTTTCCGCGCTGCTGGCGAACGGAGTGAAATACGCGGCAAGTCTGTTGAACGGCCTGAACTCCTGGATGGATAGGAACGGCTACGGGTCTGTTGAGATCATGCGCGGAACCTTGCGGCTGGATAAGGCTGAAAACCCCGCGGCATACGAGCGCGCGAACTATTTGCGGACGCTAAAATCCTTCAATGAGAATGTACTTTAGGCGCGGGTGAGGATTAGCGCGGCTTTCCAAGGGAATTATGGGCGTTGTTGACGAGATTAAGGCACAGCTCGATCTGGTAGATTTTGTTTCCCAGACTGTTAAACTGCGCCGTACTGGCAAGAACTACATCGGTTTTTGTCCCTTCCACAGCAATACGCGCACGCCTGCCTTTGTCGTCTTCCCGGAAAGCCAGACCTGGCGCTGTTTCGGTCAGTGCAACGAGGGCGGCGATTTGTTCGGCTATGTCATGAAGAAAGAGGGTTGGGATTTCTCCGAAACCCTGCGCTTTCTGGCAGACAAAGCCGGCGTCGCGCTCAGTTCCCAGCCGAGAGTGGCTGAAGCGGACGCGCAAGCGCGCGAAAGCCTAATCAAGGTATTGGAAGAAGCCGCGCAATTTTACCGCTCCCAGCTTCTCGAGAGCGAAGCCGGCGGCGCGGCGCTTGCTTATTTGCGGCGCAGAGGTCTGACGGATACCACCATCAAGATTTGGGGTTTGGGCTACGCTCCCGGAGGATGGGACGAGCTCACCAAGCACCTCACGCGCAAAGGCTACACCAAAGACCATCTGCTGCGCGCTGGACTGCTGACCGAGCGCGACGACGGCGGCGCGTATGATAAATTCCGCCACCGTTTGATGTTCCCCATTCGCGACACCTACGGAAAAATGGCCGGCTTTGGCGGCAGAGTCTTGAACCAGGACGACGTCCCAAAATACCTCAACTCCCCGCGCACAGAGCTTTTCGATAAAGGGCGGCTGCTATATGGCCTGGACCTGGCTCGCCAGGAAATCCGCAGAGCAGAGCAGGCGGTCATCGTGGAAGGGTATATGGATGTCATCGGGCTGCATCAGGCAGGCTTTGGCAACGCCGTCTCCCCGATGGGAACCGCGCTGACGGAAGACCAGTTCAGGCTGCTGAAGAAGTTCACGCGCAGCATAATCCTGGCGCTTGACCCTGATGCTGCTGGCGAGAAGGCGACCCTGCGCGGCCTGGAAACAGCGCGCAAAACGATGGACCAGGACGACCAACCGACCTTCGACTCACGCGGTCTGCTGCATTTTGAAGGCCGCCTGAAGGCTGATATTCGCGTCACAACCCTGCCTGACGGGCAGGACCCGGACGAAATCGCCCTCGCGGACCCGGAAGCGTGGCGGAGAATCGCATCGGAGGCGAAACCCGTGGTTGTGCATGTGATGGAAACCCTGGCTTCTGCGCAGGACCTCAACGATGCCAAGGTGAAACGGGAAATAGCCGCGCAGGTGCTGCCGCTGATTGAGGATGTTGGCGACGCTGTGGAACGGGATGCTTACCGCCAACAATTGGCGCGCCTGCTGCGCGTGGATGAGCGTTCACTGGTGCTCGCCAATCCTGTCCAGCGCCGCGCACGGCGCAGCAGCGAGGAACGCGGCCGCAGCGAGCTTGAAAACAGCCTGAATGCCATTACCGAAAAAGCGCGCAGCAATCGTTTGCTGGAAGAGCAGGCGCTGCACGCACTCGTGCAGGAGCCCTATTCTCTTAATGAGATTAATAAAGCCCTGGGTTTACTGCGCGTCCCTCAGTTTGGGGAAGAGGATTTTGTGGAAAGCGATTTCCGCCAGGCATTTCAACTGGTTTTGAACAGCATCAGGCAGGACCAACTCTCCCCACAGGATTATCTGGCGGAAAACCTGCCGGATTCATTCAACCCGGAAGAACCCGCCGCGCTGATTGAAAAAGCGCTGCCGCCCAGCGCGCAAAAACGCCTGGCTGACCAGGTGCGCACCGTCCTGCGGATCAAGCGCAACCATCTGGAGACGCGCATCCAGGAAATCCTGTTCCTGCAGTCTGAGATGGAAGAAAAGCGCTATTCCCCTGAGGAAGCAGAAGTGCTGCTGACAGAACTGATTGTTCAGCGCAGGACACTGGATGAAGCCATGAAATCCAAAATGGCAGGCGGAGACGGCGTGGAAGAGCGCAAACCGCGGCACAAGCCTTTACTGAAGGGGAAATAGCGCATGGATGAGGATCTTCAATTCGAAGCAGAGGACGACGAGAAATACGACTCCAGCAGCGATACCCATGAACCTCTCTCACTTTCCGAGGAGGACACCCAGAAAGACGAAGGCGGAAACCTGCCGGAAGAGCCTATCCAACTGTATCTGCGGGAAATTAATCGCAGCCGTTTATTGGAAGCCGAAGAGGAATTTCAACTGGCAATTTGCGTCCAGGCTGAAAAAATCCAGGCCCTTTTTCTCAAGCAGGATAATACCCTCAAGCTGCCCGGATTGTACGCGTCCATCGCCAACCTGGAGGAAAAGCTTACAGCAAGCGCAGCGGCGCTGAAAAAGGAAACGCTGGACCTGGCGCGGGTGTTGGCAGAAGCTTCTGCCTTGCGTCGGAACTATCAG
>JBCFBH010000034.1:0-19215 GCA_038562595.1 Anaerolineaceae bacterium | reverse complement strand
GCCAATTTCCCGGCGGACTACCGGCTCTTAGTTGAAACGGGTAACAACCGGAAGTAGCTTCACCAACATCGGACGTCGGTAGCGGGTTTTGTTTGCCAAGCCGCTCATTTTTTATAATTGACCCAACACCCCCACCCCCACCGGAAGGTTCTACGTATACGTTAAACTTTTGTTTGACGACATGCAGGGACCGGGTTATTATTTACCGGACGTTCCTTACACCATGTACTTTTACGAAGGGTATGGGATCCACGGGACGTACTGGCACAATAATTTTGGCAACCCGATGAGCCACGGCTGCATCAATATGGAAACGGGTGACGCCGCATGGTTATTTGACTGGTCGTACGTGAGCATCCTGGTAAATATTCATAATTAATGGACTTTTTTACTCGCAAATTTACGCACAGAGAATTTCTGAAATTGATGGGACTTGGCGCGGTCGCTGCCGCGCTCCCTAACCGCCTGGTGAAAGCCGCTCTGACGGATTTTAATGAAGGCTCCTGGGCGCGCATTACCCGCTTTCGACTGTACGTATTCTCCGAGCCCAACGAAAAATCCAAAGTCCAGGACCTGCTAAAGTTTGACCAACTCGTGCGCATTGAGGACACCGTAACTGTTAAGGACAGCAAAGGCAACGAACATCCCTGGCTGAAAATTGGTGAGGACGCGTTCATCCAGCCAGTTTTCGTGCAATATGTGGAAACCAAACGCAACTTCAGCGATGCCCCCATCCCGGAAGGCGGCTGCCTAGGGGAAATTACCGTGCCGATAATCGATGCGTACTACACACCGCGCGGCACCTTTTCCAAGCGCCATTACTATTACTCCTCCACGCATTGGGTCCGCAGCCGTGTGTTCGATGAGTTTGGGGTGCCCTGGTATGAGCTGCCGGATGACATGAACGGAGCCTCGTACTATGTGCGCGCCTATGCCGTGCGCCTGGTGCCCGCGGAAGAACTGACCCCGATTTCAGCGGAAGTGCCGCCCGACCAGAAGCGTATCAAACTGGACCTCAAAAGCGAAACAGTTACCGCGTACGAATTCGATAAGCCGGTCTTCAACACGCTGGTTTCTACGGGTCTGGCGGAAGGTTCCACCCCCTACGGGGTTTTCAAGACGCACCGCAAACGACCCTACCGACGCATGGTGCTCCAATCAGGGGATAAAAATGTGGATTATGACCTGCCCGGCGTGCCGTGGGTGAGTTACATCACGATGAGCGGCGTGGCTTTTCACGGCGCTTACTGGCACTCAAACTGGGGTCACCGGATGAGCAACGGCTGTATCAATATGCGTTCCCCCGACGCCAAGTGGCTTTACCGCTGGTGCAATCCAACAGTGCCGGCCGACGTGGAATACCTCGTGGGGGAGACCGGTACGCGCGTGGATGTCGTTTACGAGATGTAAACAGTTTGCACCCTTTGTTAACTACATTTTTATACGCAACTGCTATACTTATTTTAACAACGAATAAGGAAGGATGCCTGTGAATAAGGCTGTATTTGAAGGTTTGGTATACGACCCATCCGGTAAGCTGCTGAGCGTGGATTACATCGGCAGCGAAGCCGTTTATATTCTGGACGATGATGGTTTTTTGCGCCATATTCCCGCCGCGGATGTGGACCGGCAGATTTGGGATACCCTGATCGCTCCTCTGGAAGGGAATGAGGACGCCATCAGCGCGCAAGCCGCCAAAATGCTCGGTCAGGAAGATATCTTCAGCATCGCTGTCATCCGCAGCCAGCTGGAGAACAAGGAAAAGCAGTTTGAAGCAGTTCAAGCGGCTGGCTTGCCGGAGGACGCACGCGCTTATCTGGGCATGGTGGGTTTTCGCGTTACAGTGGACCTGCACGGCGAGGTGATTGAAATTCAGCAGCCGGGCATCGTGGAAGACGACGGCGATTAAAAGGCAGGGCTCTGATAAAATTAGAGGGAGAGCCGCGATGACAGACGATTACATCATTGACGTGAGCGACGAAAGCTTTGAGCTTGAGGTCATCAACTATTCGGCCCAGGCGCCGGTGGTGATGGACTTTTGGGCGCCCTGGTGTATTCCCTGCCGCGTGCAGTCGCCGCTGCTTGCCAGACTGGCCCACGAAGCTGAGGGTGCTTTTCGGCTGGCGCGCGTCAATGTGGATGAGCAAACCAAGCTGGCGGAGCGCCTGAAAGTGAAGAACATCCCCGCCGTGAAAGCTTTTGTGGACGGCAGGGTGGTTTCGGAATTCACAGGCGTGCTCTCGGAACCCAACCTGCGCCAGCTCATCCACAATCTGCTGCCCGATAGCGGCGACCTGCTGCTGGAGAAGGGCAAAAGCCTGATTCTACTGGGGGACTACGCCGAGGCGGAAAACGCGCTGGGGCGCTTTGTGAGCGGAAATCCGCGCCACCCCGGCGGCATTCTGGCGTTAGCGCGCCTGATGTTAATCGAAGGCAAGGCACGAGAAGCAAAAATCCTGCTGTCAAACTTCCCCGCCAGCTATGAATTCAGTACCGCCCAATCGCTGAAGCCTGTTGTCCAGGCTTTTTTATGGCTGGAGGCAGTGCGCGAAGCTCCTCAGGACCCGCTGGAGGCTGCTTACCGCAACAGCCTTAGGCTGGCGCGCAGCGGGAAAATCCTGCTCGCGCTGGACGGCTTTCTGGATATCCTGCGCAAGGATAAAGATTACCGCGATGACGAGGTGCGGGAAGTGTATCTGGGTCTGCTGGAGGTGTTGGGAGATGCGCATCCGGAGGTGCGCCAGTACCGGGCGGACCTTACCAATGTCCTTTTCTAAACAGAAAAGCGCCGGAAACGGCGTTTTTTCTTCACTCTTTGGAAAAAAATTTGATTAATCCCAGGCGGAATATCGCGACCTCCAAGCGAGCTTTGTTTTCATCCTGCCCAGGCAGGCTTGCCGGTGGCGATAAGGGCAGGCAGACCCACAAAAAGTTAAAGGAACAAAAACAGCGCTTATCAGCTGATCAAGCCCTTGCCAGGCCTGGATAAAGAGGCATCCTGTACCTTCCTGACATTGGCAGGTACAGCCCGACTGCTTGAACCTGTCCGTGTCTACGGAGCGCGATTTTGCAGAAAGGCCAATACCGCGCGAATTTCCACAGGTTCTCCGCGGAGTTTATTCAAAACGCAGTTGTCTTCCGCTTCAGGCAGCATCTCCGGGGCGGCATGGATTCGCGCGGTAATTTCTTCCGCCACCTTTCGCGCTCCGACGAAGTTCCCGACGCTAACCCTGCGAAGCATTCCACGGAAATTCAGGGCGTTCTCTGGAGAACAGGTTGGGTCTTCACAGAATTGACAGCGGAAAGCGGCGCGCATAACTGCTTGCTGCGCTTCGGGATAATCGGCATAGAGCTGGCTCTGGGTGAAAGGTTTCTCGACAATCCGGACGAAATTGGGCATGCCCGGGCGATACTTGAAGGGTTGAAGGCCGCGCTTTTTCAGCACGGCGTTCGCGGCGCTGATCCCCGAAGTGGTGACCGAAGGCGTGCCGGTGCCCATGACTGTGGATTCCCCGCAGCAGAAGAGATTGTCCCATTCCGTGCGGGTATGCAAGCGCTTGAGCATGTGCTGCCCGAGTATCTGCTTTGGTCCCGCCACCGCGCCGCCGTTCTTCAGGCAGTAGCGCTCGATGGTGCGCGGCGTGGCGACCTCTGAAAAACGCAGTCCGGCGCGGAAACCTGGGAAGCGGCGTTCAAGCACCCGCGTCAGACGTTCCACTTCGCGGGCTTTCTTCTGCTGGTATTCCTCCGGGTTCAGGCCGTCCCATTTTTCAAAAGTTGGGCCAATCGCTGCAATCGTGTGATACTGCGGCGGGCAAAGCGTATGGTCGTCGATGCTGAAGATGTAGGCAGTCACTTCGCTTTCATCCAGCATGTCGGGGTTGCCCACCAGCATTTCAATCGGAGCGGTATCCTCAGGGATGACTGCCTTATCCACCAGCGCGTAGAGCACCACGCTGGGGTAGGTGGGCACCTGGCTGGCAGCCCACTGTCGACGAGCTTCTGTGCTGTGGGCAGGGTCTATCAATTTTCCATACAGGTTCCAGACTGTGCCGGAATAGACGATATCGTCCGCGAAGAGCTGCCTGCCATCGCTAAGCTCGACGCCGCGGGCGTTGCTATCCTCAAAGAGGATGCGCGTAACCTCGGATTCTGGCAGCATTTCGCCGCCGTTTTCCTCGATTACTTTTTCCAGCTTGCCGGGTAAAAAGAGCGTGGAACCGGCCGGGTAATAACTTCCCCCCAGGTGGTTATTCACAAACATCACGCTGGCAAGCACCGCTGGCGATTCCTTTACTGTCGTGTAACAGTAAGTAGAGGTGAGCTTGTCAAAGAACTTGATGATTTCAGGGTCTTTAAAGTACTTTCCAAGCAGCTCTCCGGCGCTCTTGTTCATGTAACTAAAAAAACGCAGGAAAGAAACAGGATGTTTGCGCAGTGCGGGAAGGGATTCTTTCGGGTCAGTTTCATCCGCGCTGGTGTAACTGGGATATTCCACCATAACGTGCAGGTACATGCGCAGCAAGTCGTGGTAAAACCGGCGGATATTATCTGCTTCCTGCGGGAATAGCCCGGATAACTCAACGATGAATCGGTCGATATCGGCAAAAAAGCGGATTCGCTGCCCTTTGAAATTCACCACATAGAGCAAATCGTGGCGAATCATATCAATAGGCTCTTCCAGGCAGCTGAACAAAAAACGATGCGAGTTGTAGCCTTGCTCGCCGAAGCCGTAGAGCATGGCTGAGCCCTGGTCAAAAGTGACCTCCTCGCGTTTGAAGATACCGCAGGAGCCGCCCGGGTTGTAGCTCTTGTCGATAACCACGGTCTTCAGGCCGCGTTTGGCAAGCAGACTGGCTGCAGACAAGCCTGCCAGACCAGCGCCGATAATGATGACGTCGTATGATTTATCTGTTCGCATATGTTCGGAGCGCGTACTGCCGTGGGGCAGGTTTATCGCTGGCTCCCATCAGGTGGAGACCAGGGCTTGGTATCCTCGTTCGGTTCAATTGGCGGCTCGGGTTCAGGCGCGCCGGGCATTTCTGTAAAAGGTTCGACGGCAATCTCCTCTCTTGCGCCTGGCAGCTCTGGAGCGCTGGGTTCAGGCTCCGGAAGTGGTTCCAGCACAGGCGAGGGGATGGGCTCTGGCATCGCGGCGCTGCCTGCGGTGGGAGAAGGCATTGGCTCCGGCATCGCGGCGCTGCCTGCGGTAGGCGAGGGGATGGGCTCTGGAATGGCGGCTGGTTTCTTTTTCCGGAAGATTGCCATGAACAACGCGACCACCAGCAGCACCAAACAGGCGGTCAGAGTGATGATGACCGAAAGATACTTGCCATCAAAGCCGGCTGGCCCGGGGCTGAGGTGTTTGTAGAAAATGCCCAGGTATGCCCAAATCGGGACCAGACCGTAGGCAACATCGTGGTTCAGTATAGTGTTGAGTCCGGCGATGAGCGTCCCGACCACCAGAATTATCACCGTCCAGAAAGCTTGCTGCAGCCCAAGGCCGTCCCAGCCGATTTCGACCAGGGCTGTGGTGGCATTGGCAATCGTCGCGACTGTAATCCAGCCAAAGTAGACGCTGAAGGGAGCGCGTACCAAAAGTTTCTCTTTGCGCGTGACTGCGCCATTTTTCAGGATTAGCTCGAGGACAATCAGACAGACCAGAATGACCAGCATGGGGATGAGCGAGTAGACTATCTGCTCGTAGTGCCAGAGGAAAATCCAGACTGTGTTTGCCAGGGACGAGATGCCAAAGAAGATATTGACTTTGCTGAGCAATTTGGTGTTATTGGCTTCGGCCTTGCCGCGCAGCAGCCCCATTTGATAGAGCGTGTACAGCAGCAGCAAAAGATAAATAAGCCCCCAGATGATAAAGGTTTCACCAGCTGGCGCAAACAGGTTCGGGCGGCTGTCCGAAATTTCTCCGGTTAATTTGCCATTGATTGGCAGGATGTTCGCCAGGGCGTTCGCGGCGACCATCAGGATATAGGTAATCAGGGCAAAAAAGTTGTGAAACTTGAGTTTGGGTTTGGTCTCCATGCGTTTGCCTTTCTATGTTTATTATTCAGAGTTCGTCTTATAAGAAAGTATTTGCTCAGTCCCCTTATCTTTATAAGGAGGGCATGGTCTTAATAATATTCTACTCTAAACGCAAGCAAATAGAGAGCGATGGGCTGCATCCCCCGTCCGGCATTGGGAAAAAGGCTCTGGAACATACTACAAACCTTGTACATATAGAGTAGAAGTAAGTAAACAAGCTAAAATAACCATTGTTAATAATACAAAACAATTCAAAGATGAGGAGATTCCATGGAAAGTAAATATCAAGGCTTACGTCGTTTCAATCTGATTATGGGTGCTTTGCACCTTGTCCAGAGCGTTCTTATGATTGTGCTCAGCAATGACACAACCTATCCAATCTTTACCAATTTCCTGACCTTCAATGTCGAGACCCGCAAGCTTGTGCCCGACCCCAAACTCTTTTGGGACGTTCCGTATGGCATTGCCGTGGCGATTTTCCTGCTCATTTCGGCTGCAGCGCATTTCTATATTGCCACTGTAGGTTTCAAACGCTACGCAGGCTACCTGGACCGTAAGATGAACCCCATCCGCTTCTACGAGTACGCCCTCAGCTCCTCGCTGATGATTGTACTCATTGGTCAGCTGGTAGGAATCTGGGATCTGGGCAGCATTATTCTGATTTTCTTCCTGAACGCGACCATGAACCTGTTCGGAATTATGATGGAATACCACAACCAGTACACTGAGAAAACCAACTGGCTTTCCTTTGTGTATGGTTCGGTGGCAGGCATTGTGCCCTGGGTTGTCATTATGATTTACTTCCTGAGCGCGCTCAATTCTTCCGGCGCAAAACCCCCGGCTTTTGTGTATGCCATCATCCCGACCATCTTCGTGTTCTTCAACTCCTTCGCTGTCAACATGGTGCTGCAGTACAAGAAGGTCGGCGCGTGGAAGGATTACCTGTTTGGTGAACGGGTGTATATCATCCTCAGCCTGGCAGCCAAAACAGCGCTGGCCTGGATGATATTCGCGGGAACACTTGCTCCTGTCTAAAATCCAGCAAACACAAGTAGAAGACGCCTTCCATCACGAAGGCGTCTTTGTTTATCAGAACAAATGAAGAGTATGTGATAGGCAGCGGGCTGTAATTGCGCTGGCGTTCTGGCGAATAAGAACCGTTCTGAGATTACAGGCTCTCCGGAGGCAGAGCCCGGCAGATGTTCAAGCCCCAGCGGCAAACTCGCTTTCAATCACCCGGCGGGTAAAGGCGACCGCCTCCGCGATTTCCTGCTGGTTGGGGTGCCCGCGGCGAAAAATAAAAAAAGTGCCAAGGCAGGTGTACTCTTCGGCAAAAACCTGGATGCCAAGCGCCTGCAGCATTTCGCGCGCCTGGCGCTGTGGGGTTTCTCCACCGGCGCTGGTGGTGAGCAAGGCTGCTTTTCTGACCTTTCCGCCGTCCAGCTTTTTGAAGTAGGCCAGCATTTTGGGGTTAGCAGCCCCGCCGTAAATGCCGCTGACGAGGAAAAGCAGGTCGCAATCCGATATGTCCGGGTTCTTTTTCAGGTCGTAAACCGGGATTTGCAGGGCTTCACCAATTGCGTTGGCGATCTTGCCTGAGTGACCCGTGACGGAATAATACGCTAGCGCTGAATTCATTTCATTGTTCTCCTGGTAGTGTTAGTTTTCGAACCCCAGCGATTATACCGTATACTTCAGCATGCAGCAGATGGTCTGCGTTTGGATCTTTATAAGGAGTGAGGATGAGCTTTCGAAAACTTACTCAGGTGGTACGCGGGCATCCCGCCGTGGACGGAGCGGGCGTGCGCTTGGGGCGCGCACGATGTACGACCTTGACCCCTTTTTGATGCTGGATGGTTTTGATGCGGCTAAAGTACTTGGGGCGGATCTAGGGTTATACTGCTGACTCAAAAACCTGGTATTACTACTATGCCCGGCTTTTCCCGTTTTCAAAAATTTACCTTCATATAAAAATATGTAGACTCCCATCATTCCGTTTGGCAAACTTCTGGGTCGATGTGACATTCCTCTATCAATAATTTCATATTTAGTTTTATCGATGGACTTTCCAAATACACTGGATACCTCACAGATTATTTTATCAAGTTCATTTTCAAAATCCACTTCTAACCCCCCGCTCAAGATTATGGTTTTGCTACGTCAAGAAAAGCTGAATATGTGCAAAATATCTGTCCTGACCATTCACCTTCGCCAAATTTTGGATACATCTAAATCAACCACTCACGAATGCCAAACATCTATCCTGACCACTCGCCAAGCACCGACATCAATAATGTAATTTGCGCTTAATCATTAGCCTGATGGACATATTCTTATGAAGCAAAAAAACCACATTTTCCGTTAAACACAAAAACACACAAACAGCGTAATAACTGGGCTTTCCATCACTCTAATCTCTCACCCTCGACATCAACGCCACAGTCTCGATATGGTAAGTCTGGGGGAACATGTCGAAGGCGAGCACGTCTTGCAGCGCGTAGCCAGCCTCAAGCAGATGCTTCAGGTCGCGCGCCATGGTGCTGGGGTCGCAGCTTACATAAATGATCTGCGGGGGGAGCAGCTGCTGCAGGGCTTTGCGCGCGGCTGGGTGCAGGCCGGCGCGCGGTGGGTCCAGCAGAACCAGGTCGGGGGTCTTCAAGTCGGCGACCAAGGCGGGCAGCACGTCTTCCACCGCGCCTTCGTACAGGCTGACGTGGTCGTAGGCGTCCAGGTTGGCGGCAAAATCATAGCAGGCGGAAGGGGAGCTCTCAATCGCGATCAGTTCGCGGCATCTTTCCGCCAGAAAGAGGCTGAAGAACCCCGCGCCGCTGTAAAGCTCGAGGATGCGCATATCCTTTTGGGCAGGAAGGAGCTTGAGAACGTAATCCAGCATTTTTTCCGCGAGGCCCAGATTGACCTGGAAAAAACTTTCCGGGGAAATGGTGAGCTGTCTGCCCAGCACCTCGTAGACGAGTTGGTCCTGCCCGGCAAGCGTGGTTGCCCGCCCGTCTGGCGACTGGTACGAAACGGAGGCGGGCAAATCCAGAATCATCTCCGGCGCGATTTCCTCCAGGCCTTCCAGCAGGATGAACTGCTCTTCCAGGCTGTCCTGCCGCAGGGAGACGCGGGTGAGCCTGGCTTCGGGGCTCAGGTCCAGTTGTTTTCGGAGCAGCTCCAGGTCTGGCAGGGCCAGGAAGCACTGGGATATGGGGATGACCTGCTTCCCGGAGAGGTCCATGTACCCGGGCTGCCCGAGCGCGTTCAGATGGAACTGCACCTGATTGCGGTAGTTCCAATTTTCAGCGCTGGGGGTGATGCCGTTGAGGGGTGGGTTGGTGATGCCGCCCAGGCGTGCCAGCTGGTCCGCGAGAATCTGGAGCTTAAGCTCCAGCTGGGTGGGGTAAAGCGCGTGCTGGTAGTGGCAGCCTCCGCACACGCCAAAGTGTGGGCAGAGCGCCGGAATGCGCTGGCTGGAGGGTTCGAGCAGCTGCGCCATCCGCCCGCGCGCGAATTTTTTGTTGTCCTCAATAATCTCTACCAGGACTTCTTCACCAGGCAGGGTAAAAGGGACGAAGACCGCGCGCCCATCGGCGAGCCTTCCCATGCCGTCACCGCCATAAACGCATTTTTCAATCCGGATTGTCTCAAGCATGCCTATATTGTAACCGTGCCCGCGCGGGTTGGAAAAAACCACAGCCGATTTTCAGCCCCGGGAACCTGGCGTGCACGAAGACTTTCTCGCAGGCAGGTCCCCATGCTGACCAGCCCAGCGAATAGAGCTTGTTGGGTAATTCCTTCGGGTCTCTGGCGATTTTTTATGGCAGGAAAGGTGCTCGCAGGGCTGAGAATGCCACAAAAAGGCGCCCAACGGGTATACTAAGAGTAAGCCGATTGGCGCATTAACCAACGCTGTACGCAAACTAAAAGGAGTTTAGTTAAGATGAAATACGGACGCGTTTACAATTTCTCTGCCGGCCCAAGTATGCTTCCCGAAGCTGTCCTGGAAGAGGTTCAGATTGAACTCCTCAATTACCAGGGCTCCGGAATGAGCGTAATGGAAATGAGCCACCGCAGCAAGGTCTTTGAGGATATTTTGCACGAAGCTGAAAAAGACCTGCGGGAATTGATGAATATCCCGGAACACTATAAAGTCCTGTTCATCCAGGGCGGAGGGACAGTCCAATTCGCCATGGTGCCGATGAATCTGATGAGAAATGGCGTGGCGGATTATGTCTATACCGGTGCCTGGTCCAAAAAAGCAATTTCGGAAGCCAAAAAGTTCGGAAAAGTGAACATCATTGCCAGCAGCGAGGACCGGAATTTCAGTTATATCCCCGACATGAGCAAGGTAAGCGTCTCAGCGGACGCAGATTACGTCTATATTTGCGAGAACGAAACCATCAACGGCACCACCTGGCAAAGCCTGCCGGATACCCAGGGGAAACCATTGGTGTCGGACCAAAGCTCGATGTTCCTTTCCAAGCCCTGCGACGTGAGCAAGTACGGCCTGATCTGGGCTGGCGTGCAGAAAAATGTGGGTCCTGCCGGGCTGGCAATTGTCATCATCCGCGAAGACCTCATCCGCCGCGAAGACATGGACCCCAGGGTGCCGACCTATCTGCGTTACGATACGCACGCGGATAACGACAGCCTTTACAATACCCCCAACTGCTGGGCAATTTACGTGTGCGGAAAGGTGTTCAAGCATCTTAAAAAGCTTGGCGGGCTGGAAGCCATGCAAAAACTCAACGAGGAAAAAGCCGCTCCGTTGTATGCCTACCTGGACCACAGCGAAATGTTCCACGGAACGGTTGAAAAGAAAGACCGCTCCCTGATGAACGTTCCTTTTTCAACCGGCGATAAGGAATTGGACGCCGGTGTCGTGAAAGCCTCGCTGGAAGTCGGCTTTGACAACCTGAAGGGGCACAAAAGCGTTGGCGGCTTGCGCGCCTCTATTTACAACGCAATGCCAAAAGAAGGGGTGGAAGCCCTGGTGGACTTCCTGCAGAAATTTGAAGAGCAGCACCTGAAATAGCCTCGATTTAAGGGCGTTTTTCCTCAAAAATCCAAACTGCGCCTCATCACGCGGAAAGAACCGGGTGAATATGGCGCAGTTTTCGCGCGCCTTTTTGGGCGTGGAACGCGCCAGGAACGTGTGCCGGAAACAGCCTGCCGGAATTTCATCCTGCTCGCTTTTTCACTAGCGGAGCAGGCGGTTGCTCTTGCGAAAAAAGCTGGATAACGCTATAATGCTTTTCTCACGGGCGGTTAGCTCAGTTGGTTAGAGCGTTGCGTTGACATCGCAAAGGTCGTAGGTTCGAGTCCTATACCACCCACAGACACCCTGCAAATCTTGCGCAGGGTGTTTTCGTTCCCCATCCAGGTTATAAGCACAATTACGAACCGATTCAGAAACCAGGTTATATTAATGCAATTCCTGGCTTTTTTCAGGCCATTTTTGACTTTTTTGACGAAAGCTATTGACGTTTTCGTTTTTCGTGTAAAATAGTGTATTGTTCCCGTATCAGTTGAAATGGAGGTCGCCTGCCAAAAGATGACGAATCCGATTCTTGACCCATATTTTTGTACAACAAACTATCTATGAAGAGGAGAAAGAAAATGAAACGCAAGACAGTCTTTACAGTATTTGGGCTCTTGATAGTCTTCAGCATGCTCCTTACGGCTTGCGCGACGACAAGTACCGAAGCCCCGGCGGCAACCACCAAAGACACGTTCATCTTTGGTCGGGGCGCCGATTCCGTCCAACTGGATCCCAGTCTTGTTACTGACGGTGAATCTTTCCGCGTAACCGGGCAGGTGCTGGATTCCCTGTATAAATTCGACCAGGGTTCCACGAATCCGGTTCCCGCTCTGGCGACCTGTACCGCGAACGCGGATGCGACGGTCTGGAGCTGCAAGCTGCTGGAAGGCGTCAAGTTCCATGACGGAACTGATTTCAACGCGGACGCTGTAGTATTCAATTTTGAACGCTGGCGCTTTACAACCCACCCATACCACTTTGCCAGTCAGGTTTTCGAATATTACGAAGCCATGTGGGGCGGCTTTGATGATGCCAGCATTATCACAGAAGTAAAGAAGATTGACGATTCCAACGTGGAATTCGTGCTGAGCAGTCCAATGGCGCCGTTCCTGGCGAACCTTGCCATGGATATGTTCGCCATCTCCAGCCCGGCTGCGATTGAGAAAGCGGGCGAAGCCTACGGCACGCCTACTGGCGGCTGCGTCGGCACCGGACCTTACAAGTTTGTCTCCTGGGAAGAGGGCACCGAAATCAAGCTGGTGGCAAATGAGGATTACTGGGGCGAAAAACCAAAAGTGAAGAATGTGATCATCCGCGTTATCCCGGATGACTCAGCGCGCTTCCTGGCACTTCAGGCTGGTGATATCGACGCGTTAGAACAGGCTGTTGTGGAAGACCTGGCCACCGCAGAAGCCGATCCCAATCTGCAAATCCTGACCCGCCCCGGACTGAATACGAGCTACCTTGCTTTCAACTTTAAAATCAAGGAATTCCAGGATGTCCGGGTCCGCGAAGCTGTTGCCCATGCCATTGACATCGAGGGTTTGATTTCCAACTTCTTTGGAAAGTACGGCACCGTCGCGAAGAACCTTCTGCCTGTGGGTATGCTCGGCTATAACGATTCGATTGATTACTGGACCTTTGATCCTGAGCTTTCCAAGTCCCTGCTCGCTGAAGCTGGCTTCCCGAACGGACTCAGTGAAGTAACCGTCGCGGAAGACGTTCAGGACGCGGACGGCAATGTGGTTTACACCGCTGGACAGGTAATTCCTCTGCGGCTCTACTACATGCCCGTGACCCGCTTCTACTTCCCGTCCGCTAAGGAAGTTGGCGAAGGAATTGCAGCGAACCTGACCGCAGCTGGCTTTAACGTGGAGCTCTACCTGGAAGGCGACTGGCCCACTTACCTCGGCTCTCGCCGGAACGGTCTGCTGATGGGCCTCTACCTGCTCGGTTGGGGCGGCGATAATGGCGACCCGGATAACTTCACCGGCTACTTCTTTGGCAGCGGCACGGAACCAATCAAGCGCGAAGGCTGGTACCAGAACGCGGAATTGGCCGCCCTGTTGCAGACAGCGGTTACCCTTCCGGATCCCGCGGAACGCGCAAAGCTGTACTCCCAGGCTGAGCAAATCATGCACGACGACGTGATGCGCATTTGGCTGGGGCACAACAACACGCCGCTGATCCTCTCCGCCAACGTGCAGGATTACATCCCGCAGCCGGTTGGCGCGGAAAACTTTGAGTACGTGTATTTCAGTAACTAAGCCTTGGATGCAGGCAAAAATTGCCTGCGGCTAAGACACTTTGTGGGGGCGGTTCCTAAACCGCCCCCATTCACTAAACGCAAGCGAGGTCAGCTTGGCAAAATACATTTTGAGAAGATTAGTTTCAGTCATCCCGACCCTGATAGGCGTGACTTTGGTGATTTTCCTGTTTCAACGCTTGATTCCCGGAGATCCGGCGGTTGCCATGCTTGGAGAACACGCCACCGAAGAAAACGTGGCAAGAATTCGCGAGCAATTCGGGCTGAACCGCCCGGCTTTTCTGGACCGCGACGCTCTGGTGGAAGGCGACCTGCCCGGTTTCTTTGACAGCCAGTATGTGCGTTATTTCAACCGTTTGCTGCAATTCGACCTGGGAGAGTCCATTCACCGCCGCATTCCAGTAGCCCAGACTTTAAGGGAACGTTTCCCTGCGACGCTTGAGCTCGCTTTGCTCTCTATGTTTTTCGCGCTTCTGATTGGCATTCCAGTCGGTATCGCTTCTGCTTCGCGCCGCAACACCCTGTTGGATGGAGCGACAATGATCGGTTCGCTATTTGGCGTATCCATCCCGATTTTCTGGTTGGGCATCATGGAGATCATGCTTTTCTCGGTCTTCCTGAAGTGGCTGCCTTCCGGCGGTCGGCTCAGCCCGGGCGTCAGTATCACGCCTATCACAAACCTGCTGCTGCTGGACAGCCTGTTGACCGGCAACTTTGCCGGCTTTTGGGACGCGCTCAAGCATATTATTATGCCCGCGATTTCGCTGGCGACCATTCCCATGGCAATTATTACGCGCATGACCCGCTCCAGCATGTTGGACGTGCTGCAGGAGGATTATATCCGCACAGCCTCGGCAAAAGGCCTGGCAGAACGCGTGGTGCTCTACCGGCACGCGCTCAAGAATGCCTTCCTTCCGGTCATCACCATCATTGGCATTCAGGCAGGCTCGTTGCTGGCGGGTGCCGTGTTGACCGAAACTATTTTTTCCTGGCCCGGGATTGGAAAATGGGTCTATGACTCGATTTTGGGTCGGGATTACCCGATTGTGCAGGGCGTAACCCTCTTGATTGCAGTCATATTTTTGGTTGTGAATTTATTGGTCGATATTTCTTACGCGCTGCTCGATCCGCGTATTACTTACGATTAGGATTGAAGATGAGCAATCAGCTATCTGAAGTTGAAGTCCTGACCGATTTTGCCGTTCGAGAACACCGCTCTCTTTGGCTGGACGCATGGCGGCGCCTGAAAGCCAGCCGGACCGCTATGCTTGGGTTGGTGGTTGTGGCGGTTTTTCTGCTTTCTGCAGTCGGAGCCCACTTTTTCTGGGATTATGACCCCAGAATCGACCTGGATTACAGCGCAAAACTCATGCCGCCTAATCTGGTCAGCTCTGCGGAAAACCCCAACGTGCACATTTTCGGAACTGATAAACTTGGCCGGGATATTTTCACCCGGGTGGTACACGGCGGCTGGAATTCCCTGCGTGTGGGGCTGGTGGCTGTGGGCATCTCTCTCATTATCGGCTGCCTGCTGGGCTTATTTGCCGGGTTCTTTGAGAGTTTTGATATGAATATTAAGGAAAAGCTGGTCCTGATGAGCGGGCTGGGCCTGGCTGTAGGGCTCTTGCCCGCCTGGATTTCCCGCCAATGGTTCCAGACCCTGTTGTTTGGGGGGCTCGGCGTCGTTTCTGTGTTACAGGAGAAGAAGCTTGCCCAGAATATGTGGCGGCCGGTCATTTTCGCAGCCGCCGGCGCGCTGTTAGGCGGCCTCAGCGGGCTGCTGGTTGCCCCTTTGGTGGGCCTGGTGTGTGGGGTGGTCGGATTGCTCATCGGTCTGCTGATGAACAAGCCCGTAAACGGGAAGGCTTTCTCGAGTATTACCATGCGCGTGATGGATATCATCCTCTCCTTCCCGAGTTATCTTCTGGCGATTGCCATTGTGGCCTTCCTTGGCCCCGGCCTGGAGAAAGGCATGATTGCCATCGGAGTGGTCGGCATTCCGGTCTACGCCCGTTTAGCGCGCTCGGCGGTGCTTTCTGTCAGTCAGAAGGAATATGTGCTGGCTTCGCAATCAGTTGGCGAAGGGCACGGACGCATCCTCTTCAGGCATGTGCTGCCAAATATTCTCTCGCCGATAATCGTTCAGGCGACCATGGGATTGGCTTCGGCTATCCTATCCGCGGCGGCTCTGGGCTTCCTCGGCCTGGGCGCCATCCCGCCGGAGCCGGAATGGGGCGCGATGCTGGGGGACAGCTACAAGTTCCTCTCCAGCGGCGCCTGGTGGGCGGTGCTCTTCCCAGGGCTGGCGATTGTGTTCAGCGTGTTGGGGTTCAATCTTTTAGGCGACGGTCTTCGCGACGCGTTGGACCCGAAAATGCGCGCCAAGTGATGGGGGAGGAGATATTATGGAAACTTTAATGCGAATCAAAGACCTGCACACCCGCTTTCATACCCAGGACGGCACGGTTAACGCGGTCAACGGGATATCCTACGGGATGCAAGCCGGCGAAGTGCTGGGCGTGGTTGGTGAGAGCGGCTGCGGCAAAAGCGTGCACGCGCTTTCCATTCTCAGGCTTATTCCCATTCCACCTGGGGAGATTGAAGCCCAGGAAGTCTGGTTTGCCGGCAGGGATTTGCTCAAACTGGATGATAGCGACATCCGCAAGGTGCGTGGGCGTGAGATTGCCATGGTTTTTCAGGACCCGATGTCTTCGCTGAACCCGGTCTATACCGTGGGATTTCAGATTTCCGAAGCGCTCATGCTGCATAAGGGCATGAACAAGAGCCAGGCGCGCGAACGCGCGCTGGAGCTCCTCAATTTGGTGGGCATCCCGGAGGCACGCAAACGCCTGGACAACTACCCCCACCAATTTTCGGGCGGCATGCGCCAGCGCGCCATGATTGCGATGGCGCTCTCCTGCGAGCCTAAACTCCTCATTGCCGATGAACCCACCACCGCGCTGGATGTGACCATTCAGGCGCAGATTATTGAATTGGTGGTTCGGTTGCAAGAAGAATTGGGTATGGCGGTGATGTGGATTACGCATGACCTTGGGATTGTGGCGGAGATGGCGCAAAACATCAACGTAATGTACGCTGGGTTCATCATCGAACGCGGGAATGTGCAAGAGATTTATCACCAAACGCGCCACCCCTATACTTTGGGTTTGCTCGGGTCGCTGCCCAGCATCGACGAAGCTCCGGGCACCAAATTAATCTCCATCCCTGGTTTGCCCCCGGACCTGATCGGTTTGCCGGAAGGCTGCCCGTTCTTCGCGCGCTGCGCGTTCCGGGTGGAGCGCTGCAGACTGGAAAGGCCAGTTTTGGAAGAGGCCGGCAGCGCAGGCCACTTGGTGGCTTGCTGGCGCTGGCAGGAGATTGACGCGGAGACACTGCGAAAAACTGCCGGAGGTGCGCAATGAGCGCGGAACAAAAACAACTGGTGCAGGTGCGAAACCTGAAGAAGTACTTCCCTGTTTCCCGCCAGCTTTTCAGCAACCAGAGGCGGCACATCAAAGCCGTGGATGATGTGAGCTTTGATGTGTTAGAAGGCGAAACCTTGGGGCTTGTAGGGGAAACCGGCTGCGGAAAAACGACCGTCGCGCGGACCATTCTACAGCTCTACCGCCCGACTTCCGGTCAGGTGCTCTTTGACGGGGTTGACCTGGCCAGCTTGCAGGAAAATGAGCTGCGGAAAATGCGCAGCCGCATGCAGATGATATTCCAGGATCCGTACGCCTCGCTCAACCCGCGCATGACCGTCGGGGCGATTATCTCCGCTCCGATGGATGTGCATACCAAGCTTGGCCAAAAGGAGAAGCGGGATCGCGTGCAGGAACTGCTCAAACTGGTCGGTCTGAATCCGGATTTCGTCAACCGCTACCCGCACGAGTTTTCCGGCGGGCAAAGGCAGCGTATTGGCATCGCGCGCGCCCTGGCGCTCAACCCGGACCTTGTGATTTGTGACGAACCGATATCCTCTCTGGATGTGAGCATTCAGGCGCAGGTGGTCAACCTGCTGGAAGAATTGCAGCACCGGCTGGGGCTTACCTACATTTTTGTGGCGCACGACCTGAGCATGGTCCGGCATATCAGCAGCCGGATGGTGGTTATGTACCTGGGCAAGGTGATGGAGCTGGCGGATCGGAATGAAATCTATCAGCAACCGCGCCACCCGTACACCCGCGCGTTGATGTCCGCGGTGCCAATCCCGGATCCCGAAAAGGCTCGGAACCGCAAAAGGATCATCCTGAAAGGCGACATTCCAAGCCCTTTGAACCCACCGCACGGATGCAACTTTAATACCCGCTGCCCAATCGCCGCAGAAAGATGCTTCCAAGAAGATCCGGAATACCGCGAAATCAGCCCAGAGCACTGGGTTGCCTGCCACTTTGCGTGAGGGTATCTTTGACGAATCCTGATATCCGCGCGGATGGGCCGTGCCTGAGTTGGCAAGCCCTCACGCTCCAGCTGCGTACTCCCTTCAGGCTTTCTTACGGAGCCACCCAGGAGCGCACCGCCCATTGGGTCCGCCTGCGCGGCGACGCTGGTTGGGGTGAGGGCACGATCCCCCCGTACTACCCTGTGCGGGAAGAGGACCTGCGGGGGTATTGGAACAGGGCGGCTGCCCGTACCGACCCATTCCCGCAGCGCCTGGAGGACATCACGGCATGGATTGACCCGGACGGTCCGGCTGCTGCCCGCGCGGCGTTGGATATCGCCTTCCACGATAATATCAGTCGCAAACTCGGGCTGCCGCTCTTCGCCGCGCTTGAGCTCCCGGAACCCGGGCATAAGGCCAGCAGTCTTACCATTTCCGTGGATACGCCGGAAAATATGGCAGCCGAAGCCAGACGCTTGCGTAAGCTCCCTGTCCTGAAGTTGAAGCTGGCTGGCGATGAGGAAGATATGGCGCGCCTGGAAGCCGTGCGCGCCGCCAGGCCGGACGCGCGCCTCTTCGCGGACGCCAATGCCGGCTGGAGCCTGCCGCAGACGCTTGAGTACCTGCCTTTCCTGGAAAAAGTGGAACTTGAAATGCTGGAGCAGCCGCTGGGCACAGCGGAAATTGAAGGGTTGGGGCGCGTCCAGGCTGAGACTTCTATCGCGATTGTGGCAGACGAATCGCTGCAAAAGCCAGAAGACCTGCGCCGTTTAGCTGAGGCGGGCGTGCGCGGGGTCAATATCAAGCTGATGAAGGTGGGCGGTGTGGGCCCTGCTGTGGAACTGATAAAACAGGCGCGCGGAGCCGGGATGAAGATTATGCTTGGCTGCATGATAGAAACGTCCATCGGATTGAGCGCCGCGGCGCACCTGGCCGGGCTGACGGATTGGTTGGATTTGGATGCCAGCTTGCTCGTCGTGAATGACCCGTTTGAGGGGGTGACATTTGGGGAGGACGCGCTTATTGGTTTGCCAGAGCGCAGCGGAATTGGCGCGCGCTTGCGGCAGGCTGCCGCGTGAGATTTTTCCTGGCGTTTTTTGAAATGGACAGTTGAATACTTACGGCTGGGAGATGGAAGCCTAAACCTTTTGGCAGACTGGGCAGGTGTACACGCTGCCGCCCAGGTAGGCCTCTTTCAGGATGGGTGAACCGCAGTGGGGGCAGGGTTTCCCGTTGCTTTGCGCGCATAAGCGCACCTGGTACCAGCCGGGCTGCCCGAACAGGTCTTCTCCGAAGAGCATCCTTAAACGTGCTTGCATTGATTACATTTTATATTGGAAAAAACGCGATTACTGTGTCTGTCTACCCCCGAACATTTCAGATACTGTTTCACTTTTCGTTAGATTTAGAAGAAGTTATTGATCGAGAGGCTGTCATTGAGTTGACGCTTCAGCAATTGTACCCAAGGTTCTGAAGCGGAGGTACCTG
>JBCFBH010000033.1:0-19623 GCA_038562595.1 Anaerolineaceae bacterium | reverse complement strand
CGCGGAATTCGCCCAGCCGATTCTCGACAAAATGCAGGTGCTGCATCCCCCGCAAGAAGCGCTTGTGTCGGAAGTGAGCGCGCGCGCTTACTCAGCGGAAAACCCCATCAAGTTTATCCTGGTTGGCGCGGCGTTTTTCCGAAAGGGCGGTCGCGAGATTTTGGAAGTGTTCGAGCGGCTTGTCCGGCAGGAAAATCTGCCCTTGCGTCTGATAATTGTCAGCTCTCTGCGCATCGAAAACTATGCCGCGCAGGAAACAGAAGAAGATGTGAGCTGGGCGAAGGAAAAAATCGCGCAGAACGCGGACTGGATTGAATATCACCCCGAACTTCCCAACGCGGAGACGATAGAATTGATGCGCGGCGCAGATGTGGGGCTGCTTCCTTCTTACGCGGATACCTACGGCTTTTCTGTGCTCGAATCGCAGGCTTGCGGTTTGCCCGTAATCACCACGGATATCCGCGCCTTGCCAGAGATTAACAATCCCGCAGTTGGATGGCTGATTAACGTGCCAAAAAACGCGCTCGGAGAGGCTTTATACACCACAGCGGAGGAACGGGAGGCGCTAAGCCAGTCCATCCGCGGCGGGCTGGAGCAGATTGTGCGTGAGATCGCGGCAAACCCCGCGCAAATCGCCATCAAAGGGGCTGCCGCGCTGGAGCGCATTCGCAGGGAGCACGACCCAGCAGCCTACACCGAGGCGCTGCGCCAGGTGTACGCTCTGGCAATTCCAAAAGCGTGAACGCTCGTTAAACGCTTAACGCGCGTTGAGCCCGCGCCCGATATTGGATATAATCAAGGCAATTATCCGATAATTAAGGAGGAGCAGCTATGATCGTCACGACGAAGAAGTTGTTTGAGCACGCGTATGGAAAATACGCTATCGGGGCGTATAACGTCAACAATCTGGAACAGATTGACGGCTTATTCAAGGGTAATCTTGCCTCTCAGGCGCCTTTCATTATTCAAATCAGCAAAGGCGCCCGGTCCTACACCAACAAGCTTTATCTCGAAGGCTTAATCCGGGCGGCCGACGCGATTTACCCGGAAGCGGTTTTCGCGGTGCACCTGGACCACGGCGACGAAGCCAACTGTTACGATTGCATTGAATCGGGGTTTTACAGCTCCGTCATGATTGACGCCAGCAGCAAACCCTACGAAGAAAATATCGCCATCACCAAGCGCGTGGTGGATGCCGCGCACGCGAAGGGCATTGTGGTGGAAGCCGAGCTCGGTCAACTGGGCGGCGTGGAAGAACACGTCGCGGTGGACGAAGCCAACGCAAAACTTACCGACCCCGACCAGGCGCGTGATTTTGTTGAGCGCACCGGCTGCGATTCCCTCGCGGTTGCCATCGGCACCAGCCACGGCGCCTTCAAATTCAGCGGAACGCAGTCCCTGCATTTTGATGTGCTGGAGAAAATTCAAGACGAACTGCCCGGCTTCCCGCTGGTGATGCACGGTTCCAGCTCTGTGCCGCAAGAAGAAGTAGCGCGCATCAATGCCGCGGGCGGCAAGCTTGCTGGCGCTAAAGGCGTGGATGCGGGTCAGTTCCGCAAGGCTGCCACCCTGGGCGTCACCAAGATTAACATTGATACCGATGGACGCCTGGTCTGGACGCGCGTGCACCGCGAGTTCTTCCTCGAACACCCGGAGAAGTTTGATCTGCGCGACCCCGGAAAAATCTATATCGCAGAATATGCCAGGTTTATCGCTGAAAAGAACGATTACCTGGGCAGCGCCGGGCAGCTTCCGGACGTCCATAAATTCCTGGGAGCATAAAGGACAATATGCAACCAATAGAAATCAAGCCGAACATCTACTGGGTTGGGGTTAACGATCGCTCCACAGAGCTCTTTGAAGGACTGTGGCCAATTCTTAATCAGGGCGTTACCTACAACGCCTACCTGATAAAGGATGAGAAAAACGCGTTGATTGACCTTTCCAAAGAGACCTTCACCGATGATTTCCTGGTGCAGCTTGAAAGCCTGGTTGGGCTGGAGAACCTGGATTATGTGATTACCAATCACATGGAGCCGGACCATTCCGGCGCGCTGGTGCGCCTGCGCGAATGCGCGCCCAACGCGAAATTCCTGGGAATGGGCAAGGCTGTGGCCATGATGAAAGACTTCTACGGGATTGTGGACAATGTGGAAGTGGTCAAACATGAACAGACCCTGAGCCTGGGGAAGAACACGCTGAAGTTTCTCTTCACCCCGCTGGTGCATTGGCCTGAGACCATGATGACCTACGTGGTCGAAGAGAAAATTTTATTCTCGTGCGACGCATTCGGTTCCTATGGCTGCCTGGACGGCTTCCTGTTTGACGATGAAGCCAGAAATCGCGCGGACTTTGAGCGCGAGGCGCTGCGTTATTTCACCAATATCATAGCCGCCTTTTCCAGGAATGTGCTGCAAGCGATTGAGAAGATCGGCGGTTATCCCATCGAGATTTTAGCGCCTTCGCATGGCTTGGTCTGGCGCAAGGAACCAGAGCGCATCATTTCGCTCTACAAATATTGGGCAACCCTGGCGACAGAGCCAGCCGAACCCGGTGTGACCGTGTTGTACGGCAGCATGTACCGGAACACAGAACGCGCGCTTGATTTTGCCCTACAGGCAATCTCAGAAGCTGGCGTACCGCTGGAAGTTTTTAACGTCGCCATAACAGACCCAAGTTTCATCCTGCCTTCTCTGTGGACCAAACGCGGTCTTTTGGTTGCCGCGCCGACCTATGAGCGCGCGATGTTCCCGCCGATGGTGCACGCTTTGGACATTGCCGAGATTAAGGGTGTCCGGAACAAGCTTGCGGGATACTTTGGTTCCTACGCCTGGTCCGGTGGGGCTAAGGCTGTTTTTGAGGAGTACGCGGCAAAGCTGAATTGGGATGTGGTCGGTACGCACGAATTTATCGGTTCCGCCAAGCAGCAGGATATCCAGCAAATCCAGGCCCTGAGCCGCCTGATTGCCGAGCGCACCCGCTAAGCTTGCGGTAGTAGAACGATACCCAACAGCCCCGCGCTACGACGCGGGGCTGAGTTTTAAGGCTCAGTCGCGCTTTGCTAAATAAGCGTGATGCCGCGTTTCCAAATGTTATAATTCTTGCGTTAAAGCGAGGAAGGAAGCCAAATGGACGGAAAAACGAACTTTATTATCGATATCATTGATGAACACAACCGGACAGGCCGTTTTGGCGGGAGGGTGCACACGCGCTTCCCACCGGAACCCAACGGTTACCTGCACATCGGGCACGCCAAGGCGCTGACCATCGATTTTGGCATCGCGGAGCGCTACGGCGGCCTGACGAACCTGCGCTACGACGATACCAATCCGGTTAAAGAGGACACGGAGTACGTTGACGCTATCAAAGAGGACATCCATTGGCTGGGATTCGATTGGGGCGACCGCGAGTATTACGCTTCGGATTACTTTGAGCAGCTTTACGAACTTGCCCTGCAGCTCATCCGTCAGGGTCAGGCTTATGTTGACGACCTGAGCGCGGATGAAATCCGGGAATACCGCGGCACGCTGACAGAACCGGGAAAAAACAGCCCTTACCGCGAGCGCACAATCGAAGAAAACCTGGATTTGTTCGCGCGCATGCGCGCGGGCGAGTTCCCGGACGGCAGCCGCACGCTGCGCGCGAAAATTGATATGAACGCGCCGAACATGAACATGCGCGACCCGGTCATGTACCGCATCCTGCACGCCAGCCACCACCGCACCGGCGACGCCTGGTGCATCTACCCGATGTACGACTTCGCGCACGGGCAGAGCGACTCTATTGAAGGCATCACCCATTCGATGTGCTCGCTGGAATACGAAAACCACCGCCCACTCTACGATTGGTTTCTGGACCAGCTCGGTCTTTTCCATCCGCAGCAGATAGAATTTGCCCGCCTGAACCTGACCCATACCGTGATGAGCAAACGCAAATTGCGCCGCCTGGTCGAGGAAAAGCTGGTTTCCGGCTGGACAGACCCGCGCATGCCGACCCTGGCAGCCATGCGCCGGCGGGGTTATCCGCCTGAGGCCATCCGCAGCTTCCTGGAGGCGGTTGGCGTGGCGAAGAATGACAGCTTTGTGGATGTGGAGCTGCTGGAGCATTTTGTGCGGGACGCGCTGAATGAGAAGTCCAAACGCCGCATGGCCGTACTGCAGCCGCTCAAGGTCGTGCTGGATAACTACCCGGAAGGAGAAAGCGAGTATTTCACCGTTTCCGACTTCCCGCAGGACCCGGAGTGCGAGACGAACAGGAAGCTGCCTTTCAGCCGCGAACTCTACATCGAGCGCGATGACTTCATGGAAAACCCGGTTCCCAGGTATTTCCGGTTGGCGCCTGGCAAAGAAGTGCGCCTGATGAACGCCTATTACATCACAGCCAACTCCGTGGAAAAGGACACGCGGGGAGAAATTGTCGCGGTGCACTGCACCTATGACCCCGAATCCCGCGGCGGAATGTCTGCCGATGGACGCAAGGTGAAAGGCACCATTCACTGGGTGAGCGCCGCGCACGCGCTGGATGCGGAGGCGCGCCTGTATGAGCAGTTATTTGAGGATAAATTCCCGGAGGATCTGCCCGAGGGAGAAACTTTCCTCGATCATGTCAACAAGAATTCGCTGCAGGTGTGCCAGGCAAAGCTGGAGCCCGCGCTTGCGGATGCCCAGCCCGGAGAAAGCTGGCAGTTTGTGCGCAATGGCTATTTTTACCTTGACAGCGAAGATTCTAAGCCGGGCAGCCTGGTGTTCAACCGCACCATTTCGCTGGTGGACAGTTGGGCAAAGATGCAGGCAGCTTGAGGCGGCAAGCCTGGTTTTCAGGCAGGCGCGTGAGCTCATGGTAAAATAAGCGTTCCAAGGGGGCCCGTAGCTCAGTGGCAGAGCAGGCGGCTCATAACCGCTTGGTTGAAGGTTCGAATCCTTCCGGGCCCACTTTCCTATATTTACTTTTTTCTCGCGGCGACCCGACCTATCGGATGTAATTATTATCACATAAACATTCATTTTATGATCCCTACCGCGCGTGCAAAACCACCACGCCTTTGCATGCTTTTCATGCAGCAACCAGCAGCATGGAGACGTGCAAATCCGAAAACCGCCCGCGGCGTGTATAATTCATGCTGAAACAACGCAAGCAGGAGAGAAAGCATGCATACCCAGTATTACGTCGGCTGCGATTTAGGCGGCACAAACATCAAAGCCGGTCTGGTGGACCTGAACACCGGCCGGGTGATTGCCTCCAAAGACACAAAAACGCTCTCGCACCTTGGGCACGAGGCGGTCATCACCCGCATCGCGAATCTGATTACGACCATGGTTGGCGAAGCGGGCTTTGAGTGGTCACAGATTGGCGGCGTCGGTTTATCCGCTCCGGGCAGATTGGATGTGGAAAAAGGTCTCACCAGCTTTATTCCCAATTTTCCCGGTCACTGGATTGACGTGCCTATCAAAGCGCTGCTGGAGAGCCGCCTGAACGTGCCGGTTTTCATCATGAACGATGTGCGCGCGATTACCTACGGGGAATGGGCTTTTGGCGCGGGCAAAGGCGTGGACTGCATGCTCTGTTTTGCCATAGGCACCGGCATCGGCGGAGGTGTGGTGATCAATAACCAACTGGTGCTTAACCAGGGCGGCACAGCCGGCGAACTGGGGCACATCACGGTGGATTTCCACGGTCCGAAGTGCGGCTGCGGCAATTACGGCTGCGTGGAAACTTTCGCGTCCGGTCCGGCTATCGCGGCGATGGGATTAAAAGCGGTGGTGCAGGGGCAGGCGACGAAAATCGGCGAACTGGTGAATTACGACCTGAACAAAATTACCGCGCACGTGATTGCGACCGCCGCGGAAGCTGGCGATGAAGTGGCTCGCTCCATCTGGAATACCGCCGGCGCGTACATCGGCGTGGCGATTATGAACGCCGCGCTGGTGGTTGGTCCCAAGCGCGTGGTGGTGACGGGCGGTGTGGCTGCGGCCGGAGAACTGCTTTTGCGCCCGATTCGAGAAGAAGTGCGGCGGCGCATGTTGATTATGCCGGCTGAACAGATTGAAATTGTACCGGGTGACCTGGGCAATGACGCGGGCATCATCGGTTTGGCTGTCTGGGCGGCGCATGAAGGCGACCTATAAGCGCCTTTTTCTGTGTTCAAAACTGCCATTTCTGGCAGTTTTTTATGTTAACAACGCTGTACTAGGGAGGCGAAGGGGCGATTGCGCGCCATTTTCCGTGATATATTGACAACAGATTGCTATGGAAAAGATTCACAAAACTGATGCTGAATGGCGGGCTCTGCTGACTGAAGAGCAATACCGCGTGACGCGCAAAAAGGGCACGGAAACGCCTTTCTGCGGTATTTTTTATGACCACAAACAGGACGGCGTTTACCACTGCGTCTGCTGCGACCTGGAACTGTTTTCGTCTGGCAGTAAGTTCGATTCCGGCACGGGCTGGCCGTCGTTTTTCCAGCCTGTGGCAGCTGAAAACGTCGAACAGGTTTTGGATCTTAGCCACGGCATGGTGCGGCAGGAAGTGCGCTGCGCGCGCTGTGAAGCGCATCTCGGGCACGTCTTCCCGGATGGACCGCGACCTACTGGTTTGCGCTACTGCCTGAACTCGGCAGCTTTGCGCTTTGTGCCGGAAAAAAATACATCTGAGGAATTGAGAAGCGAATGAGGAAGGAAGCATATTTCGCGGGGGGATGTTTTTGGGGCTTGGAAGCCAAGTTTCAGTGTGTTGCTGGCGTTCTGGAAACCCAGGTCGGGTATTCCGGCGGCACGACCAAAGAACCGACTTACCGTGAGGTTTGCCAGGATACCACCGGTCACGCTGAGACTGTGAAGGTGACTTTTGAGACGGACGAAATCAGCTTCCAACAGCTCCTTGAACTCTTCTTCTCCTATCACGATCCTACCACCTGCTGCTCGCAAGGTCTTGATTTTGGTTCGCAGTACCGCTCGATGGTGTTTTACACCTCGGCGGAAGAAAAAGAAACGATTGAACAGGTCATCGCTTTCCTGGAAACATCCGGCGTATTTGACCGCCCCGTGGTGACGCAGGTGGAAATGCTGGACAGTTTTTATCCGGCAGAGGAGTACCACCAGAACTATTACAGGAAACACGGGGTAAGCGTTTGCTAAACCAGAGCCGCGGCAGAGACCGCGGCTTTATTTTGCGTTTTAGGCGGATGCGCAGGGCTGACGGCGTCGGCGCGCGTATATCAAAGCGGGGCCTAAAGCGCTGAACACAGCGGCGCCATTGAAGGTATAATGAATGTATGAATTCTGAAACACTAAACAATAACACCACAGAAAAGCGCATCGCTATCCTCATTGACGGCGACAACGCGCAGTCCAGTTTAATAGAGCAGCTGGTGGTGGAATCTGCCCGCTTTGGCAACGCGACCATCCGGCGGGTCTACGGGGATTGGACAACGTCGAACATGAAATCCTGGAAGGATATCCTGAATTCGTACGCTTTTCAGCCTATCCAGCAGTTCCGCTATACCATCGGCAAAAACGCGACCGACTCCGCGATGATTATCGACGCGATGGACATCCTGCACAAAGACCAGGTGGACGGCTTTTGCCTGGTTTCCAGCGACAGCGATTACACCCGGCTGGCCACGCGCATCCGCGAGAGCGGCAAGTTGGTCATCGGGATTGGGAAACAATCCACCCCGCGGGCATTTGTCTCCGCCTGTGATGTGTTCATCTACACCGAAAACCTGGAAGAACGCGAGAAACAGAAAAGGAAAGCCGCCCAGAAGCAGCAGAAGATGGAACAGCTGACCCCGGCTGACCTGGAGCTGATTGAAAAGGTTAATCAGGCGATTGACATGGCCGGCTCGGATGACGACGGTTGGTCAATGCTCTCAGAGGTTGGTACCGCCCTGCGTCGGATTGACCCCGGCTTTGACCCGCGCAGCTACGGCGCCAAGCAGCTTGCCCAGATGCTGCGCGCCCGCAAAACATTTTTTGACCTGAAAAAGCCGGCTGGGAAATCATTGATTTTGGTGCGTCCAAAAGAAGAGCAGTAGCCTTACGCGAACAGCTCCTGAATGGGGGCTGTTTTTTTATTCCCAAACTCTCGTGGAAGAAGAGCGCCAAGACCCATTAATGACATCCACACTCCAGCGCTTGAGAATTTAAGCGCCCGAGCGCATCATACCAATTGAGTTTCAGGGCTCGTACCTTATGCTTCCTTTTAACCGGATATCCCGCGAAGAGCTGCCCACTTCAATTTCAAAGTAGCCCGCTTCCGTCGTCCAGCAGTGCCTGTCCTGATCAAAGTAGCTGAAAGCGTTTTCGTCCAACTGGATACTCACCAGAGTTTCTTCGCCAGCCTGCAGGGGAACGCGGCTGAAGTCTTTCAATTCCCGCGGCGGACGCTGCACGCTGGCCTGTACATCCCGAATGTAGACCTGGGCGACCTCAGCGCCTGCCATTTCCCCGACGTTGCGGAGTGAGAAGCTGATTTCCACTTTATCCCCCGCGTGGAAGCTTTCAGGGCAGCGCAGCCCGCTGTATTCAAAGCGAGTGTAAGAGAGCCCGTGCCCGAACGGGAAGCGCACGGCCATCCTGCGCAAGTCGTAGTTGCGGTAGCCGACGAATATCCCTTCTCCGTACAGGATGGACTGGTCGCCGGGGTAATTGACGAAGGTCGGGTCGTCTTCCAGCCTGTAGGGGATGCTCATCGGCAGCTTCCCGGAGGGGGAAGCCACTCCGGTGAGCAGGTCCGCGAGCGCGTTTCCGCCCTCCTGACCCGGGTAGTATGCCCAGACTATTGCGGGCACTTGCTCCGCCCAGGGCATTTCCAGCGGCGCGCCAGCATGAACGACCACAATCGTGCGCGGATTGGCGCGCGCGACCTCCGCTATAAGCGCGTCCTGGCTGCCCGGCAAGCGCATCGAAGCCCGGTCAGCTCCTTCCGTTTCGTAGCCGTCCGGGTTGCCCGCGAAGATGATCGCCAGGTCGGCATCAGCGGCGGCTTGTACAGCACGGGCAAGCCCGTCTTCCGGTACATAAGGGGGCAGGTGCGCCAGCTGCAGGAAGGGAAAGCCGCCCTGCGTTTCGAAACTGTATTCCACCCTCAGCCGATACTGCCTGCCGGCTTCGAGGGCAGCCGAACCACCCACCAACACAGAACTGAAATTCCCATAATCCGGAATGACATTCCCGCTGTGGTTTTCCACCACCAGTTGGTCCTCCAAGAACAGTTTCGCGTGACCGTTGTTCGCTAAAAACAGGGGCGTTTCACCGCTGGCGGCTGCCTTGTACAGCCCTTCCCAGGTACCGCTGAAGCAGCGCGCGTTGATACTCCCTTCGGCAGGTCCCATGCCTCCCCACCAGGAATCCAGGGCGAGGTCCGTCTTGCGCAGCGCTTCGCCTTCAAAGCTTGGATTATTGTAGAGGCAGGCATGCAGCCCCTCGCTGCCGTCCGCCTGGGAAAAGAATTCGGTTTCAATCACCTGCGGAAGCACGCGGTTATCCGCGCCAGGCTCGTATACGAGTTCCACCTCCGGACCCAGCGCGCGGCGCAAACCTTCCAACGGGGTGACCCAGTAGAGGCCTTTTACAAAGGAGCTTCCTCCACCGGTAACGCGCGCGGTCGCGTTCAGCCCAATCACGGCAATCTTCTTCGCCGTGGTTGGCAGGGGCAACACATCGCCCTCGTTCTTTAGCAGCGTGATGGACTGCCTGGCGATTTCTCTTGCCAGCGCGCGGCGTTCGGGGGTGTCCACCGCGGCAGGCTTTGGCGGCACCTGGCCAGGCAGGCAGCGCGCGGTCAGAATGAGCACTCTGCGCACCGCGTCCTCCAGGGTCTCCTCCGGGACCTGCCAGGTTTCCACGGCTTCCATAAGGTGCCCGCCGCGCCAGAGGGCTGGCCCGGGCATCTCCAGGTCCAGGCCGGCGTTCAGCGCGGCAGCTGTGGAGTGGGTGGCGAACCAATCCGAAATGACCGCGCCCTCAAAACCCCATTCTTCTTTCAGCATTTTCCGCAGAAGCCAGGCGTTTTCCGAGGCATAGGTGCCATTCAGGCGGGCATAAGCTGCCATGACCGTCCAGGGTTGGGCGCGGCGCACGATTTTTTCGAAGGGAGCCAGATAAATCTCGCGCAAAGCGCGCTCTGACACTATGACGTTCAGGCGCATGCGCTCGCGTTCCTGGTCATTCCCCGCGAAATGCTTTACAGAAGCGCCCACGCCCTTATGCTGGAGCCCCAGCACCCAATTCAACCCAATTTCACCGGCCAGGAAAGGGTCCTCGGAGTAGGTTTCAAAGTTGCGCCCGCCCAGGGGGCTGTGCATGATGCTCACGCAAGGGCCAAGCAGCACATCCACGCCCATCTCGCGGCATTCTTCCGCCAGGGCAGAGCCCAATTCGCGCACAAGTTGACGGTTCCAGGTGGCGGCAATTCCGATGCCGGTGGGGTAGGCATTGGTCGCTCCCGCGGGTCGACGGCTGCTGGCGCGGTCCGCTCGGACTCCGTGTGGTCCGTCGCTGACAATCAGCGCAGGGATTCCCAGTCGGGGCACAGCGGCAACGGACCAGTTATCCGCGCCGGAAAGCAGGCTGATCTTTTCAGGCAGGCTGAGCTGGCTGAGCCAGGATTCCACCTGAATTTCTTGTTCGCGGGATAGATAATGAAGCATGCCAACCTCCGGAGTGTGGTACGTGCTGTTTGTATTATACCTGCCTGCCTGCGGAAAACCCGTCCGGGATAGATTTCCTGCGCAAAGACAGTGGAGGACGCCTTGTATACCCCCGGCACTGACTACAGAAAGTATTTCCCTCTGAAAACTCGCCTTAGGTGCAACTGAAGTTTGTAGATTTAAAACGAAAGCCTGGGCGTGAGCCCAGGCGATCGCAGTCTTTGCTTAGTCCAGAGCGGGATAACCGGTAATCTCTGCCAGCTCTTCATACAGCGGGCGCAAGCGTTTATACATTTTCAGGTAGACGCGCTGATATAGCTCGTCGTAAAGCTTATGGTTTTCCAGATTGGGCTCAAAGCTTTCGCTCACGCGCGTCATCTCGCGCACAGCGGTTTCAAAATCCGGGTGCAGCTTCAACCCGACCGCCAGGTCCATCGCGGCGCCCAGACCGCTGGCCTCAGTGACGTGCGGACGCGACGCCGGCAGACCAAAAACATCGGCGGTCAGCTGAACAGCCGCGCGGCTGGCCGAGCCGCCGCCTGCCACACGGATCGTCTCAATCTTCTTTCGGGAGCGGTGGTTCGTGCGGTCAGCGCCTTCGCGCAGCGCGTACGCGAGCCCTTCGATGATGGAACGATAGAAATATGGGCGGGTATGCACATCGCCAAATCCGATAACAGCTCCTTTGGCTTCCGGTCCGGGCATTTTCAGGCCCGGGCTCCAATACGGCTGCAGCATGAGCCCGAGCGAACCGGCCGGGACTGAGTTAATCAGGTCGTCGAACAGGTCTTCTGTATTAATTCCGCGTTCCCGCGCGAGGCGTTCTTCGTTCATGCCGAATTCGCGCTTGAACCAGGAAACCATCCAGTAACCGCGGTAAATCTGAATTTCCAGCGAATACATTCCCGGGATTGCCGCTGGATAAGGGGGAATCAGCGGAATAACTTCCCGGTATTCTTTGTGCGTGGTGTTTATCGTGGCAGCGGTGCCAAAAGAAAGGCAGGCGGTTGTGGGGTCAATGCAGCCAGAGCCGATAACCTCGCAAGCTTTATCCGCCGCGGCGGCAATCAGCGGCAGCCCTTGCGGGATGCCTGTCGCGGCAGCCGCCTCCGCGCTGATGCGACCCAAAAGTTCCGTCGGCCTGACCAAATCCGGCAAAGTTTCCGGACGCACAGGCACAGCCTGCCATTTCCAGTCCGATTTGGACGACCAGCGTTGATTTTTGTAATCAAATGGAATATAGGCTACCTGTGAACCAACAGAATCGACGTAGCTGCCGGTAAGCAGGTAGGTCAGGTAACCGGAAAGGAGCAGATATTTGTGAGTTTTCTCCCAAACCTCTTTTTGGTAGGTGCGCAGCCAGTTGGCTTCGGCTTCCGACTGCAGGTAGGCGACGGTCTCCCTCATCCCGGACAGTCGGAACAGGAATCCCCAGATGCCCCCGACGGGTTTAAGTCCGGGCGTGCGCCGTTGGTCCAGCCAGATCATGGCCGGGCGCAGCGGCTGACCGCGCTCATCCACATTGATTATCGTGGACCGCTGGGTGGTCAGCGCGACGCCCGCAATCGCGCTTTTATCCACGCCGGGCATGGCCCACAGCTTTTGGCAGGCTTCGCACAGCGCGTTCCAAAAGACTTTGGGGTCCTGCTCCGCCCAGCCGGGCTCGGTTGAGTAGTATGGCTCGATTGGCACCTGGCTTTTTGCCAGCAGGTTACCGCGCAAGTCAAAAATCAGCGCGCGCGCCGACTGGGTGCCATGGTCAATAGCCAGGAGTTGTTCAGCGCTCATCAGTCCTCCAAATCTATACTCCATCGTTTTTCCGCCTGTTCGGCAGTCATGTCCAGCCCGAGCGTGCCGCCCGGGTTCAGGATATTATGCGGGTCGAAATGTCGTTTAAGCACCCGCACAACGTCCATCTGCGGCTTGCCAATCGTTTCTTCCAGCCAGGGGGCGGTTTGTTTGCCTATCCCGTGGTGGTGGCTGATAGCCGCTCCGCTGCTGGCCATCGCTTCCAGTATACCGTATTGCAGTTTCAGATACTCCTGGATGGTGTCGATGCGGGCAATAAAGATGAAATACAGATTGCCTCCCTGGGGGTAGGCGTGCGAAAGGTGAGTCATGCAGACTGTATCCGGGCGGCTTTTCACAAAGGCGCGCACCTCGGCATGCACGCGCGGCATCTGCTCCCAGGTGACCGCGCATTCCAGCGTGTCTATCAGGACGCCAAAATCTTGCAGGTCCTCGCGCAGGTAAGGGTCTCTGAAGCGGTCTTTTTCCCAGCGTTTGGTCACGCCAAACAGGCTGAGCTCAATAGCGTGATGTTTTCGGCAAATATGGCGGATTTTGCGGTCGAGATTGGCGCAGAAACCCTTCTCGCCATCCGTAAATCCCAAGAGCAAGCATTTTTGCATCGGTACGAAACCTAATTTTTGGAGGAGTGTATCCGCGGCGGTTCCTTCGATGTGATAGAGCTTCATCGCCACGTCGGTTTCTTCCGGGTCGGAGAGGCGAAAGACAGAAGGAAAACCAATCTCCGCCTGCATAATTTCTCGGCAGGCTGCCTGGGCTTCTTCCCAATTCCGGAACATGTAGCTGAAGCGCTTGCGATTTTCGGGCATGTAGCGAAAAACGCGCAAGGTGACGCTAACGAGAATGCCAAACGCGCCTTCCCCGCCCATCATCACCTGGTCAAAATCGGGTCCGGTGGCAGCACGCGGCTGCGGACAGGTGCGGAGATCGCCGACGGGCGTGACGTAATCCTGAGCGATAACAAGGTCTTCGATTTTGCCGTAGTAAGTAGAGTTCTGCCCCGCTCCGCGGGTGACAACCCAACCGCCCACGCTGGAGTACTCAAAGGACTGCGGAAAATGCCCGCAAGTGTATGCCCGCGCCGCGCCAAATTCCCTTACGGCGTTGTTGAGCAGGTCTTCCAGCTTCGGTCCGCTCATGCCGGCTTCTACCGTGATCGTCTGGTCCGTTTCATTGAAGGCAATCACGCGGTTCATGTGCTTGCTCATATCCAAGCAAATGCCGCCGCGCGTAGCTTCCATTCCGCGCGTAACCGTGGAGCCCCCACCAAAAATCGTCACCGGGATGCGATGCTCGTCCGCGTAGGCGACAATGCGCACGATTTCTTCCCGACTGCGCGGAGAGACTACAATTTCGGGCAGGTTTTCCAGGATTTTGCGGCGCAAACGCAGCGCGTCCAGCATGCCTTTCCCATAGGAGTGTCCGACGCGCGCGTAGGTGTCGGCGCACACGTTCTCCGTTCCACACAATTCCTGGAAAAATTCCAGCTGTTCAGCAGGCAAACGGCAGGGGAGGCTATCTTCCACTGGCTCCAGGGAAAAATCCACAGGCGCGCTCAGGTCAGTTTCGGTGAGGTGGAATCGGTCTATCATCAGGCGCACCAATCCGCTGTCGGGATGTTTGATACCGGCGGGGTCGCCCCACTTAAACAGCGACCGGTAAGTTCCGGCGGGGGTCACGCCTTCGTACCAGCGCGGCGTATAATGTCCTTTTTTTGCCAAGTCATACCTCCTTAAAGCTAAATACCCGCGGGTGCGGAACTGTAAAAACGCTCGTAGATTTCTGTGTAGCGCCGGACTTCCTGCTCCCAGCGCGCAGCATCCCAACCCATCTCCTCTTGCGCGATTTCTTGCAGAGCGGGCAATTCCGCGCGCGCGCCCTCCGGCAGGAGCAAGCCCAGGCGGGTGCGGCGCAGAAGCCAATCATCCAGATGTTGGACGTCTTCGGAGTTCCGCGCGAATGCATGGAAGCCCTTCGACAGGGCTGAGTTCATCGAGCCTGGCGGTAGATAAAAAGTTGTCAAGCTCCTGTCCGTATCGTCCGGCCAGGTAAACCAACTGGGAGATGCTTAATCCAGAAGTCTCAGGATTGGTCAGGCTGGGGAGCGGCTGGAAGTATTGTGGCAGCCGCTTATATCTAACCCCAAGCCTGGATAATGCTGGATGGAGCGCGTCCGCAGCCATTTTGCGGAAGATGGTGAATTTGCCGCCGGTGATAGTAATCAATCCATTTTCTTCCCATACCACATGCGCGCGGGATTCCGCGGAGGGGTCTGCCGCGCTGCTGCGGATGATGGGGCGCAAACCGGCAAAGCTTGAAAGCGCGTCCGCCTGGCGGAGTTGCGCTGATGGGAAATACACCGCTGCCACTTCCAGGATGTAGTTAATTTCCGCCTGGGTGCAGTAGGGTTCTCCTCCATTCAGCGGGGAGCTGTGGTCCAAATCGGTGGTGCCGATGATGGTGGTGCCCTCCCAAGGGATAGCAAACATAGCGCGATTATCTTTTGGATGCAGCAGAGAAATCGCGTGCGGAAGGGAAAGTTTTTCCCGCGGAAAAACGAGATGCGAACCGCGCTGCGGACGCAAGCGCGCCGGAGCGTTCACCTGGGCGCGCAGCAAGTCGCACCAGGGGCCGGCAGCGTTAATCACGACGCGGGAGATTAGTTCCTGGCTCCCAAGCGCGCTTGGGGATTGGTCGCTGAGCGCGACGCCGCACACCGTGCCATCGCGCAGGGTAAGAAGGCTTTCTACCCGCGCGTAGTTCAGGGCTGTGCCGCCTGCGCGGCAGCTTTCGCTGATCAGGCGCAGCACCATGCGCGCGTCATCCATCACGGCATCGTAGTACAGATAGCCGCCTGCCAACCAGGGAGCGCTCAACTGCGGAACCAGCTTGTGAACATCTTCCAACGAGAGGCCGCGGTGCTTCCATTTTGGCGCTAAAAGGTCGTACAGGATTGTCCCCAGCCGAAACATTTCGCGCTGGCCTTGAACTGCGCTGTATGGCAAAACAAAGCCCAGTTCGCTGACCAACGAAGGAGCCTGACGCAGCAGCGCTTCCCGCTCTCGCACCGCTTCCCGGGTGATATCGTATTGGCGGTTGCGCAGGTAACGGATACCCCCGTGGATGAGCTTGGAAGAGCGGCTGGAAGTGCCGCTGGCAAAATCGTTCTGTTCGAGCAGCAAGACGCGCAAACCCTGCGCGACTGCCAGGCGGAAAACACCCGCGCCGGTGATCCCGCCGCCGATGACGATAAGGTCCCAATCCTGTTGCAGGTTGTGCCAGGTCTCAGACCGCTTGTTGTGTAGGTTCATTCTGCTTGCTCTCCAGGATTGCGTATAGTATTCCAAATAACGATGCTCTCTGTCATCATCTCGCGGGTCAAGCGCTCTCCGGCATCTGCGTCGCGTTGGGCGGCTGCCTCGCGCAGCTCACGGTAAAATCTGCGCGACCTGTCGCGGGCAGCCTTGTCAGAAAAATAGAGGGGGCCCATCACCCGGTACAGTTCGCCGAAACCATTCAGAATGAGGGTGTAAATTGGGTTGCCGGAGAGAATAGTGAGGACGCGCTGCAGCTCGAAATCGGCAGCGGTAAAATCTTGCGGGGACTCTGGCAGGTCTCGCATCAGCGCGAGTTGTCGCTCAACGGATGCGGGTTCGCGCAGAAACGCGAGACGGGTGAAGACCGGCGCGAGCGCGGCGCGTACGTTCAGCAGATCGGGAACAAAGGAGGGAGGCTGGGCTTGCGGGTTCCTGGCGAGGTGGTTCAGGATGAGCAGGTTGCCTTCTTGCATGTAATTTTTGACGCGGGTGTGTTTTCCATGCCGGATTTCAATCCAACCGTCGCGGGAAAGGCGCTGCAAGGCTTCGCGCAGGGTCGGGCGGGTGACGCCCAGCATTGCTGCCAGTTCCCGTTCAGGGGGGAGTTGTGAGTCAACTGGAAAGGTGCCGTCCAGAATGGCATCCAACAGACGGCTCTCGGTGATATCCGCTACCTTCAATGGCGCGCTCCACTCAGGCATATATTCCTCCGAGAATGATATGGTAAGAGGTCATACCACTATTAAGTTTATTATACGCATGTTTGTGCCCATTCCAAAGGATTTTCTTTGAAGAAACCCCGAAGCTTACAGAAACGGGTATGATTAATTCGAAAATGGAACACATGCTCGATTGTAAAGGGGACGAACAGGGAGGGCTGCCAGTCCTTGCCAGGCTTTCCAGTCCGTGCGTCTCGAAACAGCTTCGGAGACTTGTGCGCTGATGGGCACGCATCAGGACCTGGCCTGGCGCCTGGGGCAGTTCGAGTTGTTTTCAATGCTCCCGATGGAGCTTTTGCTGCGGATGGCGCAAAGCAGCGTTGTCCACAGCTACGGCGCCCGCGAAATGGTCTTCACGGAAGGCGACGAAATCAGCAGCCTTTTGCTTGTACTGGAGGGCGATATCGCCGTATTCAAGCGTTCTTCCGACTGCAGGGAACAGGTTCTCGCGCACCTGAAAGCTGGCGAAGTTGTCTCCCTCGTCCCGCTCCTGCTGGATGAACAAACCTGCCATTCCGCCAGTGGTCGAGCCAGCCTGCCAACGCAAGTAGTCTCCATCCGGCTGGACATGTTCAAAGAGCTCGTGGAAAGAAATTTCGTTTTTCATCGCACGCTGCAGCGGTTCCTGGTGGGCAGGCTGGAGCAACTCAGCTTTTTGGCTGCCAGCCTCAGCCTGCAGAGCGCGCGCTCGCGGCTGGCTGCGTTTCTCATCAGGCAAGCCGACCAACCCGGGCAATCCACCGGCATCACGCAGGTAGAAATCGGTGCGGAAATCGGCACCGTGCGCGAAATTGTCGCCAGGCTGCTGCGCGACTTTGAACAGGCGGGTTGGCTGGAACGTAAGCGGCAGCAGTTGGTATTGAAAAACCGCGCTGCGCTCGAGGAAGAAGCGCGGCGCTGGTGAGATTACCTCACTTATCCCCAAAAGTGGGGAAGAGAACGCTAAAGTGTGACTTAAGTCACAGCGCGGTTGAGAAATGCGCGGTAGACTCATTGGTGTGACAAACAAGCCTGCTCTTCCGGTCATTGATGTATCCCTGTGCAGCCGCTGCGGCGAATGCGCCGCGCTTTGCCCCGAACAAGCGCTCGCGCTGGACGCTGACAGCGGAATGCCCTTTTTTGCGGAAGAGGAAGCCTGCACCTACTGCACCGAATGCGAACAAATCTGTCCGCAAAATGCCATCCAATGCCCGCTGACCATCCGTTGGGGCACAGAAGAATAGGAATAAGGAGATATCATGAGCGAATTTATCAACAATGCGTCCAAACGCAAGGAGGCTCTCAAGGCAATCATCCGCAAGCTGCACGCCGGGGAAAGCGTGGAATCCCTGCAGGAAGAATTCAACGAAGTCATCGCTGAAGCCAGCTCTTCGGACGTCGCTCAGGCGGAACGTGAAGTGATCGCCGAAGGGCTTCCGGTAACCGATATTCAAAAACTGTGCGATTTGCACGTCGCGGTCTTCCAGCAGGGCCTGGAAAACCAGCCCGCGCCTGAGGCTGTGCCCGGACATCCTGTGTATAACTTCCGGTTGGAGAATGAGGTCATCAGCCGCGTGCTCGAATCGATTGAAGGCAGCCTGGCGCGCGTGCTGGCTGGGGACGAGAACGCGTTGAAATCCCTGCGCCTTGCTGCTGGAAACCTGAACCTGATTGAGCGCCATTATGAATGGAAAGAGAACCTGCTCTTCCCTGTGTTAGAAAAATACGGGTTCGAAGGGCCATCCAAAGTGATGTGGGGCGTGCACAATGACATCCGTAAAGCCATCCGCAACCTGCAGTCCCTGATTAACAGCGACCCGCTGGATCTTGAAACCGTTGACGCGGAATACCTTGACCTGGCAAAAGCCGTGCGGGATATGTTCTACAAGGAAGAGAAAGTGCTGCTGCCGGAATCTATGACCCGTCTGAGCCAGGAAGACTGGGACCTGATCAAAGCCGAAAGCCTGAGCCTGAAAAAAGAGGCTGTACCCGCTGAGCCGGCGCCAGAAGAACAAGAACCCGTGTTTGCTACTACAGGGAAGATTCCCCTTTCCACCGGCGCGCTGACCCAGGAACAGATTGACCTGATGCTCACTAACCTGCCTGTGGATATCACCTTTGTGGATGAAAATGACAAGGTTTGCTTCTTCTCCCAGACCCAGGAGCGTATTTTCGTGCGAACCGCCGCGATCATTGGCCGCTCTGTGCAGAACTGCCACCCGCCGCAGAGTGTGCATGTTGTGCAGGGCATTTTGGATGATTTCCGCGCTGGAAAACGTGACGTGGCTGAGTTCTGGATTCAGATGGGCGGGAAGTTCGTGTATATCCGCTATTTTGCCCTGCGGGACGCGCAAGGCGCGTATAAGGGTGTGATTGAGGTTACCCAGGATGTCAGCGCCATCCGCGCCCTGGAAGGCGAGCGCCGATTGCTGGACGATAGAAGGTAGATCGGAATTTTCTCTTCAGGTTCCGCCTTTATTCGGAACCCTGGCACTGCTTCATTGGTTGTTCGAAAGGAGAGAGGCTGATCCAATTTGCTTTTGGGTCAACCTCTTCTCGTTATGCAGGCGGGGAAGGAGGGATTCGAACCCTCGGTTGGATTTTACTCCAACAACCACTTAGCAGGCGGCCCCAATCGTCCACTCTGGCACCTCCCCAGATACGGGTATCAACCCGAGCGGAAGGAGTGGGATTCGAACCCACGATGGGTTTCCCCATACCTGTTTTCAAGACAGGCGCCTTGAGCCGCTCGGCCATCCCTCCGTAGGGATGGTATTCTAACATAAATCAATTCTACGGGCAAGCTTTTTTTTTGCGCGGCTGTGGAGGGGTGCTTAGGATGCCCTGGCATTGACTTAACTAAAGATCCTATCCAGTCATGGAGCCGCTGTCCGAAGGGTTTCGCTCGCTCGGATTCTTCTCAGCAGCCGCCACGCGCGAGCCGCTGCCAAAGCGGAAAGTAAGCGCTCCTATCTGGATAAGATCCCCATGCTGAAGCCGGATGCCTTTCGGTCCGACCGGCGCGTAATTGACCCAGGTTCCAGCCGCGCTGCGAAAGTCCGTCAGGCGGAACTCGCCATCGGGAAGCATGCGCAGTTGGCAGTGCATCGCTTCGACGGCTGGGTCGTCCAGGACGAGATTGCACAGGTCA